>DOVG01000068.1 GCA_003520205.1 Lachnospiraceae bacterium | reverse complement strand
ATCTTTGCCTCATGTCCGATATCAACATCATCACATCTTACATCCATTGCCGGAATAGTATCCGATCTGGATATATCATCAAGCATAAGTGATGAACAGTCTACTGCTGACTTTGCACCCTTTGCCTTTGGTCCTATTACAACAGCACTTCTAAATGTACTGATACCACCACTCTTGGATATAGACTTAGTATTGACTGTAGAAACAGTTCTTTCACCTGTATGAACCACTTTCATTCCTGTATCAAGGTTCTGTCCTTCGCCGGCGAATGTAATACCTGTAAATTCCACCTTTGAATCATCTCCCTTGAGAATAGTCATAGGATACAGATATGATGTATGAGAACCAAATGAGCCTGATACCCATTCCATTTTACCGCCCTCTTCTACAGTGGCGCGCTTAGTATTCAGGTTATACATATTCTTTGACCAGTTCTCTATGGTTGAATATCTGAGTCTGGCATTCTTTCCAACGAACAGCTCAACTGCACCTGCGTGAAGATTTGCCACATTATACTTAGGTGCTGAACATCCCTCTATGAAGTGAAGATCTGCACCTTCATCTACTATGATGAGAGTATGCTCGAACTGTCCGGCACCCGGAGCATTAAGTCTGAAGTAAGACTGAAGAGGAATCTCTACACTTACTCCCTTTGGAACATATACAAAGCTTCCTCCTGACCATACTGCGCCATGAAGAGCTGCAAACTTATGGTCTTCCGGTGTTATAAGCTTCATGAAATGTTCTTTAATCATGTCGCCATATTCGCCATGCATTGCTGACTCAAGATCTGTATAGATAACTCCCTGAGCCGCAACCTCTTCTCTTACATTATGGTATACAAGTTCTGAATCATACTGCGCTCCTACACCGGCAAGTGATTCACGCTCTGCCTGTGGTATACCAAGTCTTTCAAATGTATCTTTAATATCAGCCGGAACCTCGTCCCAGTCTGCACTCATCTTATTGTCCTTAGGTTTGATATAAGTAACAATATTATCCATATGGAGCCCATCTATTGGAGGTCCCCAGACAGACATTTCCATATTATTATATATTTCAAGAGACTTCTGACGAAAGTCTGCCATCCACTGAGGGTCATTTTTCTCCTTTGATATCTGTGCAACTATATCAGGAGTAAGGCCTTCAGCAACCTTGTAAACATCCTCGTCTACATTTCGAAAATCATACAGGCTTCTGTCAACGTCTTCTACGTATGTTTTTTCTTTTTCTGACATATTCTTCCTCTTTATCTATTACCGCTAATCAGATTAGCAGTTCTACTTATACATATTTTTCGAAGCCGTTTGCATTTATCTCATCTACGAGAGAAGCATCACCAGTTTCCACGATTTTTCCATCTACAAGTATATGAGTATAATCAACCTTAAGCGCCTCAAGTATACGTGTACTGTGTGTGATGATGATAAGTGAACCATCACCTGACTCATGGAATGCTTTTACACCGTCAGATACTGTTCTGACAGCATCTACATCAAGACCTGAGTCTGTTTCGTCAAGTATTGCAAGATCCGGCTTCATCATGAGCATCTGAAGTATCTCTGCCTTCTTCTTCTCTCCACCTGAAAAACCAACATTAAGATCTCTGTCTGCATAGGATTTGTCCATGGCAAGAATTTCCATCTGCTTCTCAAGAGACTTTCTAAAGTCCCACAGACGGGCTCTTGTTCCAGTCTTCGTATCCACTGCATTTCTTATAAAATTAGAAAGTGATATTCCCGGTACCTCAATAGGATTCTGGAAAGAAAGGAAGATACCCTCCTTTGCTCTCTCGTGAGTTTCATCACCGGTTATATCCTTATCCTTAAAAATTATGTTTCCCTCAGTTACATCATAGTTGGGGTTACCCATGATAGCATATCCGAGAGTAGACTTACCTGCTCCATTAGGTCCCATAATTACATGAGTTTCGCCACGTCCAACAGTTAAATCTATACCATGAAGAATTTCTGTATCTGCTACATTTACGTGCAGATTAGTTATATGTAATAAATCAGACATTTTTTTCCTCCTGTCTGTAATCTCTATTAATGGTTATTTAACACCATCATAGTAGTATACTTTATATACGATGATAAATCAAATCATTCCTTGCTATCTTTTTCGTTTTTTTTCTGTTTTTCGAACTTCTTACGGATATTGTCGATATCCTCAAGTGTTCCACCGCCATTATCATCATCTGCTCTGAAGTATCCTTTATCAACCAACCTCATGAATGCATCAACTACATCAGAAGTCAGCTGCGTACCCGAAACCTCCTTTATGATAGAAACAGCCTTATCAAAGTTCATTCTCTTTCTATACGGACGATCCGAGTACATAGCATCAAATGTATCCGCTACGGCAATTATCTGTGCCACTCTCGGTATCTCATCTCCTTTAAGTCCCTTCGGATAGCCCTTACCATCCGGTCTCTCATGATGATAACCCGCACCTATAGCAAGTTCAGGCATGATACTTATATCTTTAAGAACCTTATATCCCTGAGCCGAGTGTGACTTTATGATATTGAATTCCTGATCTGTAAGCTTTCCCGGTTTATTAAGCACTTCCGGAGGAATACTTATCTTACCAATATCATGAAGAAGGGCTATATTATAATACTTCTCAACAGTCTCTTCATCGTAGCCCAGTTCCTTTGTCAGCATCGCTGTATACTCAGCAACTCTGTTCGAGTGACCATTTGTATACTTATCCTTCATATCTATGGTCTTGGCAAAGGCTTCTATCATCTCTCTGATAAACATTTTATTCTCATTCTGTTTCTTGATAAGAGCTTCGGTTTTCTTCTTAACATAGTACATAACTATCCCTGCAATGAGAGCAAAAAGCAGCAATGTACCAAATACTCTAAACCAGCCTTTCTCATAAACAGCCTTTTCTTTTCTTATTTTCACTCGAAGCTCTTTGTTATCATCTACAAAGGAAGTATTTATAGACATGACAAATGTATAATCACCGCCATCGAGATTAGTATAATCCACCGGTTCAAGTTCTGATCTGTCTACGGTTATAGGAACACTGTCAAAGCCTTCCAGATGATAAGTAACTTTGGGATTTATAAGTGAATAGGTATAGACATAACTATAAATAGTAAGCTTTCTCGCGTATGAAGGTATCACTATCTCACCGTCTTCACCGGGATATATGCGTGAACCATCCACATCAACATAAGGAACCGCCATTTTAAGCGCATCTACATTTTCAAATATTTTATTAATATTTACTTGTGTGATACCTGTTACACCTGCTATATAAAGATTTCCTTCGTCGCTCAGATAACTGTATGAATTCGCTGTAGCAATATGTGACAGGCCATTATCCCTGTTATAAAAAACAGGATTAATCTCTTCATTTTTCAGTAATTCATCTACTTCTACAACATAGATACCATTACTGCTAAGTATCCACATACGTCCATCTTCATTCTCATAAAGATCGAAGTTATTTGAATATGGGAATTTCTTAATAACAGTTACTTTACCATCTTTCAGATATGATATGGAGTTGCTGGTAACTATCCAGTATATACCTCTTTGGGAATCCTTTTTTATCCTCAATATAACATCCGAACTAAGACCATCATTAGTAGTTATATTTTTAACCTCATTATCCTTTAAAACATAAATACCATTTCCATCTGATCCCAGATATATCTCTCCATTATCACCTTCACATATTGTAAGTATCTCCGTGTTAATAAGACCATCTTTTTCATTATAAACATCTGTAATCTTATTATCATGATCAATAAAAGCCACGCCGCCACTGCTTGCGACCATAATAACTCCGTCAGAGCGCTCACTTACAACCCTCACTCTTTCACTTGGTAATCCGTTCCTTTTCGTGAAGGTCTTTACATACCCTTTATCATACATGACCAGTCCTCTATCGCTAAAGGTAGAAAACCAAAGTCTCCCCTTTGAATCCTTTATGATAGAACGTATTCTGCTATCACCTATGATCTCGTACAGATCAGTAGCATACTTTAGCGAAGACTCCTGAGTATCCAGTTCCTTGATCTTAAAGGTTTTTAATCTTTTATCTTTATCCAGTATGATGAGTCCGGTATCAGTCCCGACAAAAAGATTCTTATCACTGATACATGTAGAATTAACCACTACCTTATCCAGATCATAATGCTCATTCAAGTCATTGAACTGATTAGGGACTATCTTCATTACACCCTGTCTGGAAGATGCGAACCATATATTTCTCTCATAATCAGCCATCATTTTATCTATGGAATTATTAAGTGGAATATCCTCTACCTTTTTGAATTCACCATTTTCTATACGTCCTATGCCATTATCAGTACAGAACCATATCTGTTCACCAAACTGTTCTATAGAATTGATATTTGAAAGCGGACTAATATCATATACTTCATATGATTTTTCGCTATTTCCCAGCTTTCCGTGATATAGCTTTGAGTCCTGGGTTCCTATATATATTTTTTCATTATTCAGAGGATCCGGAAGAAATGAATTAACTCTTCCCATCCCCAGATTTTCTCCATCATAAAACGCTTTAAGCTTCTGATTATATAAAACGAAAAGAGCTCCATCCATGGTATTTCCATAGACTTTTCCATCTTCAGCCACTCTCAGCTCCATGATATACTGATCACTTAACTGGGGGATATCTATAGGATGCATTACCATATCCTTATCAACCACTCCAAGTCCATCGGTTGTTGCTATATATATATTTCCTTCTTTATCCTCAACTATAGACCTTATAGAAGAAGATTTCATTCCTTCTACATCCTTATAATGCTTATAATTATCATTTTCCTTAACTATAACTCCATTGTCATTAGTTCCTATCCACAGACGTTCTTTACTGTCTACAAAAAGACTTACAACACTTGTTATTCCTGTTGTAGAGTCAACTCTTTCAAATGTATTTCCATCATATCTGATAAGACCACTGTAGCTTCCAATCCATATAAAGCCTTCCTTCGTCTCGGCAATGGCATTTGCTTCAGAAGTAGGAAGGCCGTTTGTATTGTCATATAAAACAGCCGAATAACCATCCCCGGCCGTCGGGTCTACAGACAGATCCTCTGCATCTTTGACCGTGACTGATTCAGCTCTTGATACACTTGTAAAACTTATAATAAATAATATACATAAAGTAGGTAACAAATAACTATAAAGCCTTTTTATCATACGTTATCTCCTCGTTATACACGACATAAGCGTGAAAAAGACAAATGATTAAGCTACTCTTGGTATCATAATAGAAAGAGAAAATGATTCATCATCAGACTCCGCTTTGATGAGTCCATCATAATCCTCAACCGTTCTTCTTATATTACTGAGTCCAAATCCATGATGTTCTGTATCCTTCTTTGAAGTATATCCTGAGGTCATAAACAACTTCTCAACATTAACCTTTGTCGCAGCCGAGTTAGATATCTTTATGATTGCAAATTTGTCATTCCTCTTTATCTTGAGATCCACCCATGCATCTGAAGATGTCTTTTCCGCTGCTTCGATAGCATTATCAAGAGCATTTGCAAAAATACTGCATACATCCATAGCCTTCATATGAAGTCCACCATCTACAACGCCATCAGAAGAGAAGTTTATATCTTTTTCCTTCATCTTATCAGCCTTCATAGCCACTATACAGTCAAGCATCTCATCTCCGGTTATAACAGATGGTGACAAGGCACGTACATTTCCCAGAAGTTCCTTAATATGTGCAGATGCATCCTCTACTTTACCTTCATCCAGCATCATATCCGTGAGAGACAGATTATTAATGATATCATGTCTAAAGGCTCTTGTTTCCGTCTGTGTTCTTTTATACTGTTCTATATAGTCAAGCTCAGCCTTAAGGTAGGTTTCCTGATACTCATTCTTTTCTTTCAGACTTTTTTCAGCAACATTCATTACAAAGAGAATCGGAGCCACACCACCCACTATCGGAAGAAGAACCCCAAACACATAACAGAGCATCTTATATTGCTCATCCACTGTTTCATAAACAAAAGGAATAGATGGGAATATAGATAAAATAATAAGCCAGACTATAAAAAGGATTCTCCCCCTTACTCTCACTACGTAGAATCTTTTCTTCTTATAATATGCAAAATACAGAATCAGAAAGAGTGAAAGTGATACTATAAAACCAGCCACTATCTGAACAATCATAAACAGCTGGTTATCTTTGCCTCCCACAGTCTTTAAAAGATTAGAGAATACTTCAACTTTTCCACCCTTTAAGTACAGATAGGAATACTGTATAACTGAATTTACATACGAATAATATAAATATAAACATACTGTAGACTCTATGGCACGAAAAAGTCTTTTTTCTTTATTTGAAATAAAATAAAAGATAAAAGCATACAGGAAAGCCATGCCATTCAGTACCGCGCTCATCACTGATGATATAATATATACATTTTTAAAAATAGGGTCATCTGATGTAATTACATCCTGAGCATTCATACTATCTAAATAAGCATATTCTGTAGGATACACTTTAGATAGTACCAGCTCCACTATAACAGGTATCAATATCTGAATCAGAAGTATTCCACAGGTAGCTATAATCATTTTTCTGGATATCACTATATATCTTCCCAGAAAACATGCTGAAACAAGCACTATAACAAGCATCGCAAGCATGAAGTTAACATCAGACACAACTATTGATACTATATTTATTATTATCTCTTTCATTTTTAGTTCACTTTCTAAATAAAGATTCATAATTACATAGCAGAATTCTCTACAAATGAATACAAAGCTTCTTTAAGCGGCTTTACATTTGTCCTGCTGACCGGAAGGCTTACCTCTCCGTCAGGTGACTCCATAAGCACCTCATTTCTGACAAGCTTCTTAACCTTTGCAAGAGAAACAAGGTAACCTCTATGTATTCTGAAAAAGCCATCCGCCTTAAGCTGCTGTTCAAAATCACTTATATTATATCTGACCAGATGTTCTCCATCATTCAAATATATCATTACATACTGATTCTGTGCCTCCAGGTAAATAATATCTGACACATTTATCAGTGTTTCCTCACCATCAGTTTTAATCATAAGCTGACGTTTACTGGTACTCTTATCCATGACAAACCTTATCACTTCACGAAGCTTATCCTCCTGAACAGGCTTAGTCAGATATCTAAGTGCATTTACTTCATAACCTTCAAGCGCATACTCAACATGCCCTGTAAGGAATACTATGTATATACTGTCACTTCTTTCTCTAAGCTTCTTTGCCAGAGTTATACCATCCATAGCCGGCATTTCTATATCAAGAAAAAGGACATCGTATGGTTTTTTGTCAAATGCATCAAGAAGCTTTCTTCCATCTTCATATGCATCTACTATAACATCCAGGCTTCCCGCCAGTTTATCAATCATTTCCTTTGCCTGGGTACGGAACTTCTCTTCATCATCACATACTGCAATTCTCATATATAATACTTCCCCTCATTTTAAGTTTATCCTGCATGCAGGAATATCTATATGATTTTAACATTAAAAAAATAAAGACACAACACCTTTAATGATGGTATAATGTGCTTTGAGTGTCAAAAATTACTATTCACATTCAGTTAAGAATGCGCTCTTATTTTATATGTAGCTATGAGGAGAATTTATCTATGGAAGGATTATTATCACTGTTTTCAAATGTCCTGAATCTGGACATTAAGCAGATTATTATGTGGATAATCGGAGGTATTCTAATATACCTCGCTATAAAGAAAAAAATGGAACCGACGCTGCTTCTTCCAATTGGTTTCGGAACCATTCTTGTGAATCTTCCAATGTCCGGTGCCATTAATCAAATGGTAGGAGACATATTACAGGAAGGTCCTATCTCTATACTTTTTGAAAGTGGTATCGCGAACGAACTGTTTCCACTTCTGCTCTTTGTTGGAATTGGTGCAATGATTGACTTTGGACCACTTCTTTCAAACCCCAAGCTTATGGTGTTTGGTGCCGCCGCTCAGTTTGGTATTTTCTTCACCCTGAGCCTTGCTTCCCTTTTCGGATTTGAACTTAAAGATGCTGCATCCATCGCCATTATAGGTGCTGCAGACGGACCTACATCCATTTTCGTTGCTAATTACTTTGGTACAAAATATATCGGAGCCATCATTGTTGCTGCTTACTCCTATATGGCACTTGTACCTATAGTACAGCCACCTATTATAAAGCTTCTTACTACAAAAAAAGAACGAAAGATCCGTATGGACTATACATCCGGAAATGTATCAAAAACAGCAAAGATAATTTT
>DOVG01000167.1:1712-3735 GCA_003520205.1 Lachnospiraceae bacterium | reverse complement strand
CAAGAAGAGAACAGTTAACTGCACTAGCACCATACATCCATGCAGTTGTCGCATTTACAACTCCCTTATAGAAGTCATTATGTCCATGCCATTCTATCATTTCTGATGGAACATCTGAATAATGCTGTAGACCATATATGATTCCCGATACACTTCTTGGGAGCGCGACTCCCGGATATGGAACTCCGTATCCCATTGTATCGCACGCACGTATCTTGATAGGTACGCCACTTTCCTTAGACAGCTTCATGAGGCTGTTTGCAAAAGGTACTACAAAGCCATAGAAATCTGCACGTGTTATATCTTCGAAATGACATCTAGGGCGAAGACCTGCTTCGATACAGTCTGAAACTATGCCGAGATATTTATCCAGTGCCTGTTTTCTTGTAAGACCCATCTTGTGGAATATATGATAGTCAGAACAGCTTACAAGTATACCGGTTTCTTTTATTCCAATCGATTTTACAAGTTCAAAGTCTTTTTTTGATGCTCTGATCCATGTGGTTATCTCCGGAAATTCGTATCCGAGTTCAAGACATTTTTCAAGAGCTTTCCTGTCTTTTTCTGAATAAACAAAGAACTCAGTCTGTCTTATCATGCCGTTTGGACCACCAAGCTTATGAAGAAGCTCATAGATATGAACCATCTGTTCTGTAGTATATGGCGCTCTTGACTGCTGCCCATCGCGGAAGGTTGTGTCAGTGATGAAGATATCTTCGGGCATATTTTCAGGAACTCTTCTATAGTTAAATGCTATCTTCGGAGTTTCCTTGTAAGGAAACATTTCTCTGAATAGCTCCGGTTCTTCTATATCCTGAAGCTGATATATATATGGATCCTGCTCCAGCTTGTAGGTTTTGTTACTTAATACTATATCTTTCATCTGACAACTCCTTGTACTTATTTAAGCCATAGGCTTTTTGTAACCGTTCGGTAAATGCTTCAAAAGCATTCGAAACGTATGTACAAGTATATACACATGTTGCATTATGTGTAAAATGAATTATAATGATAATAATAATCTATATTTTCGATAATTAGGAGAAGCTATGGATATTCAGACTTTAAAAACATTCATTGTACTGGCAGAAACCAGAAGTTATACTAAAACGGCAAATCAGCTATTTGTTGCTCAGTCGACAGTAACAAATAGAATAAATGAACTGGAAAGAGAGCTTAAATTAAGCCTTTTTTCCAGGACAAACAGGAGTGTCAAACTGACAACGGAGGGTGAGAGATTTAAGATATATGCTGAAAAGGTTCTGGATCTTACAGAGAGTACACTGGCAGAGATGATAGCTGAGCATAGATTTAAAACAAATCTTAGAATCGGAAGTGCTGATTCCATCTATGAAGGACATCTTGCACCGCAGATAAAAGCATATAGAAAAAAATACCAGGAGAATTCTCTTAAGATCACTATAGGTCTGTCGAATCATCTGCTGGAGCAGCTGCAGGAGGATAAGCTGGATGTAGTATTCGTATACATACCTCTTAAGAAATCATCATATCATTCTGAAATATATAAACAGGACAGGCTTGTTCTGGTAACAGATATAAATAATAAGAAATACAAAAAAGGAATAACTCAGAAGCAGCTGATAGAAGAAAGCTATCTGATGTGTAACTTCGCATTGCAGGATGTAGGCCAGTATATAAGAAAGCTCTTTCCGAGATTTCATCAGTTTGAGCTTGAAATCGATGACTGTATGAAGATAGTTCCGTATCTTATGGGACAGGATAATTATACTTTCCTTCCGAAGGATATGGCAGATACATATATAAAAGAAAAGAAGCTTCGTGAGATACCGCTCATCGATTTTGATACACCAGTTATAAATAGTTATATTATATATAAGGAATCTAAGAAGGATATTATATCGGAGCTGGTAGAATCAAGATAAGAATATTTTCCTTTATACATAGAAAGATTCCTCGGCTTCGCTCGGAATGACATATGGTAAGTTTTTGTTGTATTATACTCAAGTATGTCATATGATGACATAAGTGTCAAAGGTCAAAC
>DOVG01000167.1:0-1634 GCA_003520205.1 Lachnospiraceae bacterium | reverse complement strand
TAGCATTTTTCGAAGAAAAATAGCGAAATCCGAATGTTTCGAGGATTGCGAGAATTGCTAAAGCAATGGAGCAATCCGTATGTCATCAAAAAGAAAAACTGCATATAAAAAAGGACCAGTAATAATGAGTATACAAATAGTTGAAGATGATAAAACACTTAGTGAGGGAATATCTATATCTCTTGCTGATGCTGCAGAAGTTTTTTATAAGGAATACACGATAGGAAATGCCAAGGCTGGATTTGAGAAGTATGGAAGTGAGCTGAACCTCATTATACTTGATCTGAATCTTCCTGATGGAATAGGATATGATTATCTCAAATATGTGCGTGAGAAAAGTGATGTCCCGGTACTTATCCTTACAGCTAATGATCTGGAGATAGACGAAGTAACAGGACTGACTATCGGGGCGGACGACTTCCTTACGAAGCCTTTTAGTCTTGCTGTTCTAAGAGCAAGAGTAAATGCACTTATAAGAAGGAGCAGGATTACACAGAATCAGGATACTTCAGATAAGAAAGTGGAAGCAGCATCTTCAAATGTATATGAAATAGATGATATGGTTTTTGATTTTGATAAGCTTACCTTTAGCAAAGGAAATGAGGATATATTCCTTAGTGTAAATGAGCAGAGACTTCTTAAAATCTTTCTGGATAACAAAGGTCTTATACTTACAAGGGACACACTTATAGAAAGACTCTGGGGAGATAGCGGAGAATATGTAGAGGAGAATGCTCTTTCGGTTACAGTTAACAGGCTTCGCAGCAAAATTGATTCCGGAAGTAAAGAAAAACATATAAGTACTGTTTATGGACAGGGGTATAAGTTTGATTGATAGGAGAATACATGCTGAAAAATAAAACGCTTGAAAGACTTGATAAGATGCTGGATGAAGCAATGAACGGCACATTTGTGGAAGCCAACTATGATGAAACAAAGTTGTCCAGGCTCGAATCCAAGTGGAAAGATTTTCTTGGAACATCGGTTATTTCAAGTCAGAATCTGGAAAATGAACGGCATAGGCTGGAACAGTTTATATCTGATATATCCCACCAGACTAAGACACCTATGACTAATATTAAAATGTATACTGAACTACTTTCTGAAGAGATAAAAGTGTTAGAGTCAGATGCTGTGGAAAGTTCATCAGTTTCAGTGGAAAGAATCAGAAAATATGCTGATGAGATAAGCAGACAGAATCTGAGACTGGAGTTTCTTATTGACTCTCTTACCAAGCTGTCCAGGCTTGAAAGTGGTACTCTGGAGGTCAAAGCCCAGAGGTCACAAGTAAATAAGCTGGTAGAATCAGGAATAGCTGCAGTGAGTCAGAAGGCTCAGATGAGAAATATATCCTTTGGTCAGTTGGATTTAAATGATAATAGTATTCAGGCACTTTTTGATATGAAGTGGACTCTGGAGGCTTTGGTAAATGTCCTGGATAATGCAGTTAAGTATTCTCCGGAGGGCGGTACAATAAATGTTAAAGTTGCTGAAACAGACATGTATGCAGAGATACATGTAATAGATGAAGGAGATGGCATAACAGAGGAGGATGCAACGAAGGTATTCGGAAGATTCTTCAGAAGTGAAGAGGTCCAACAGAAGGAAGGAGTTGGAATAGGACTCTATCTGAC
>DOVG01000290.1 GCA_003520205.1 Lachnospiraceae bacterium | reverse complement strand
TACTGTGATCAAACATGAAGCGTTGGATTTTCCTTGGCTTTTTCTTTAATTGCCATGGAAACCTTCTGAATGACATGGAAGTTACCGGGTATTGCCCACAGAAATCTTCAGATTATCAAAGGCTTCCGGGTATTGCTCACAGAATCATTCATATGGTCATAAAAGCCTCCGGGTATCGAAACCGATACATCGGAGGCTTTTTTAATGTTTGTATGGCTTTATTTCTGAAAAGATCGATATTTATAATGGGATTGAAGCTGCAAAAAATCTGTTGCTTAATCCTTCAAGAGTAGTTATATTTTAAGTATACATTGAATACTTATTAAGGGACTTGAATGATATGCACAGCATAAAAGAATTACGTACCCTGACCGGGCTAACACAGGTGAAATTTGCAGAAAAATATCATATTCCTTTACAGACAGTAAAGCAGTGGGAGTCGTCAAGGGATAGCAGCTCCTACCGCACTCCGCCAGGCTATGCACTAAAGCTGCTTGAACAGGCCATACTGAGGGACATAGAAGATGAAATGGTTTCTCTTATAGTTGATATCAGGAAAATCTCAAAAGGCCCGGAGCAAAAAGAATTACTGAAAACAGCATCAGACATATGGGAGTAAGCTATGATCTATATTCTTTTACATAAAGATATTCCGGTCTGTGTATTTGAGCTTGAAGCAGAAGTGATATCAGCCATATTCAACAGAAAGACTTCAGACCATCTTCCCCTGCCTCTTAAAAGAGTGATTCATTATCCTAAAGAATTCGTTAAAGAAACTTTGGGAGAACAGCTTATACTGAATGAAGAAGGCTGTGCTCTTTTGGATTTCTGGTTGAATGACCGTACCATTCCGGCAAACCGGAAAAATATGTCAAAATACGGTACATCGGTAAATAACCGTCTTTCATGGATGTTGGAAAACCACGCCTGTTCTTTGGATGACTGCTATTGGATACGAAACAGGGATACACATTTGTCTTGGGAAGAAGTAAATCTCTATGGATATGAGCAGCTTGATATACTTACACAGGAAAAACTTTCAGAGAAAGCTCATTATAAAAATGGTGCAAATTCCACCCTTGGAGGGGAGCTGGAAAAATACTGGTTTTGTGATGTTTCAGACAATGCAAAGACCTTATACCTCTGTAAGAAGGTCTCTCCCTCCAATGATATTTTAATGATTCGTGAGATCATAGCTAACCATATTTACGAAAAAAGCGGCTATGAAAACTTCTGCAGATACAAGTATGTTTACAACCGTTCCGGTCAGATTGCAGGCTGTTTCTGTAAAGCTTTCACTTCAGAAAAGCTCGAACTCATCACAGCTTATGATCTGCTTGAAGAATACAACTTAACACAGCAGGATGACCTGTACAGCATAATCGTTGAAGCGACTGCAAAATATGGTTTGCAGGAAGCCCTGACACGGGAGTATCTTGATACTCAGATCATAGTTGATTATCTGATAACGAACAGGGACCGGCATCAGGGAAACATTGGCTTCCTAAGAGATCCTGACACCTTAGAGATACTTAGTCCTGCTCCGATTTATGATTCCGGCAGCAGTGAATCCATGGAATATGAACTTCCCATAGATACTGAGCATACTCGGGTAAACGGATTATATCATACCGAGGCAGAGTGCCTTCAGCATGTATCAGACCTAAGCCGGGTTGATCTTTCGAAATTACCGGCAGAAGACATCATAAAAAGTGAACTGGAGAAGAGCAGCACTTTAAGTTCAGAACGTAAGAATTTTCTGATTAAGCTCTATAATGAGAAGGTCACGTACTTAGGACAGAGAACCCGGAAGAAAGGAGACCTCCGATCACCATAACCGATGACCGGATCATAGATGTTCAAATGAATGAAAACAAAAACCACTCTTCAGATAAAACAAACCCGGAAGACTACCTTGCCTGGGAGGAGATAAGCTGCGAGCATATAGTAAAGGATGAGTGGATAGATTTCAAAAGATTATCCTACAGGTTCCCGGACGGAAGTATATTTGAACCTTACTACTGCTATAGCCGCAAAAATTATGTTGTTATCGTGGCTTCCGACACAGATGGGAATTATCTATGTGTTAAGCAGTTCCGGCAGGGAATAAAGGAAGTGACCACCGAGTTTCCGGCCGGAGGCATTGAGCGTAAGGACAATAAAGAATACGGAGACAGCAAAGATGATTCTTCAGAAGATGCACTTCAGGCTGCAAAACGGGAACTGCTTGAGGAAACCGGATATGAATCCGATGAATGGAGCCATCTCATCACTGTTCCCTCCAATGCAACCATCGCAGACAATTACGCCTATATCTTCCGGGCAAAAAACTGCAGAAGAGTAGCGGATCAGGCACTGGATGAAACGGAGTTTCTGAATGTGAAGAAATATACTCCCGATGAAATCGAGAAAATGATTTCTGCCGGCAAATTCCAGCAGGCAGTGCATATCATGGCATGGCTGTTGGCTCAAAAATAAGTTATAATGATTTCAAATAGCTGTTGATACTTATCACGGAGGTAATCTATGCCTGCATTAAATAATCAGTCCACTTATACTATAGATGATATTTTTGCTCTACCTGATGGGGAGCGGGCAGAGTTGATCGATGGTGTGATGTATGATATGGCACCACCATCAGGTGAACACCAGCGTATTTCCATCAGTCTTTCAACCCAGCTTTATAATCATATACAGAAAAACAAAGGGAACTGTCAGGTATACTATGCTCCATACGCAGTTTTTTTGAATGATGACGATTATAATTATGTAGAGCCGGATATTGCTGTAATCTGCGACAAAAAAAAGCTTGATGATGAAGGCTGCCACGGAGCCCCTGACTTTATAATTGAAATAGTCAGTCCCTCCAGCAGAAAAATGGACTATATGATCAAAATGATAAAATACCAGAAATCCGGTGTTCGCGAGTACTGGATTGTTGATCCACTTAAACAGAATGTACGTACCTATGATTTCATGGAAAACGAAACAGCTGACTATTCATTTGGAGAAGATATACCTGTGGC
>DOVG01000292.1 GCA_003520205.1 Lachnospiraceae bacterium | reverse complement strand
TCTGGCCAAGAGAGCTTCACGAGATAAGGAAAGCTCCTAAGGACGGATACCTTCTTATGCAGTTTTCTTCCACTCTCATAGAAAACAGTACTGATATATCTACTGCACTCCGATTTCTCAGTAAGCTCCACCACTTATCCAAAAATAAAGACCCTAAACTTACTAAGAAAATCACTGAACAGTTTTTTGAATTCAAAAAAGTATATAACAGTAGTCAGCATTTTATAGAAACACGAGGCAAAATTATAATATATAATATACTGCTCCTGATCGGCGAATACATACTTGAGGAACATAGAGAGCTAATAGGCAATGACCTTTTTTCAGATACGACCTGGGAATACATTCGCACAGCCTGCAGCTATATAGCCGAACATTCTTCCGAAGATATATCACAGTCTGAAGTTGCCTCTATAACCGGACTAAGTCCATTTTATTTTTCAAAGATATTTAAAGAATATACTAAAATGACATTCCCGGTATACTTGGCAAATATCCGGGTTCAGAACGCCATTAATCTTCTGACAAACGAAAAACTGACAATAACTGAATGCGCTTTTATGGCCGGATTTCAGTCAACCACTACATTCAATAAGCTATTTCGTGACACCACAGGCTGCACTCCCCGCGAATACCGAAAGCTGCATTCTAATGCCAAGATTTAATAAAATCATACAGCGTTCTCAAAAATATAAAGCTTTTAGAAACCTCAAAAATCGGTCAAAACATGATAGAAAACTGCTTTTATTTATATATAAAAGACATTAAAATAACGTAAGCTAAAAAGATGTATTTTATATAGGTAAGAAGTGAGTATAATATGAACGCTAAAAAAACAATTGACTTTACAAAAGGAAATCCAAGAAAGCTTATACTTCAGTTTTACTGGCCTCTTCTTATGACCAGCATGCTGCAGCAGCTGTATAATTTTGTTGACGCCATGATAGTTGGAAAAGGACTGGGTGATAACGCATTTGCCTCTGTTGGTAATATGAGTTCACTCTTCTTTCTGATAGTCGGTTTTACTTTTGGTCTGTCGAATGGATTCGGCGTGCTTATCGCCCAGAGCTATGGAGCTAAGGATGGTGAGCAGCTAAGACATAGACTTGCCGGAACCATACAGCTTGCTGTTATACTTGCTATTGTCCTTACAGGAGCAAGCCTTATATCTCTTCCTTTTCTGCTCCGAATTCTAAATACGAAACCGGTTCTCATGGATAACTGTCTCAAATACGGATATATAATATTTGGATGCACTTTTATGAACATTTCTTATAATGTAAGCGCATCTGTACTTAGATCTCTGGGTGACAGCAGAACTCCGCTTCGCGCAATCATTATATCTTCAATAGTTAATCTGTCACTTGATTCATTATTCATCTTTGTATTCCATATGGGTGTCGAAGCTGCTGCGATAGCAACTGTAATATCACAGCTTGTTTCAGCTATCATATGTATAAGTAAGCTTCGTCAGATAGAAATAATAAAGCTTAAAGCATCTGATTTCAAAAATGACAGCAGAATCTATCTGGATTTAATCAGTAATGGTCTTCCAATGGCATTTATGAATTCCATCACAGCAATCGGATGTATGGTAGTTCAGCATCATATAAATGGTCTCGGAACAGACTACACTACTGCTTATTCAGCATGCAGTAAATATCTGAATCTATTCATGAATCCTGCAAGTACAGCAGGAAATGCCATGAGTGCATATACAAGCCAGAACTATGGTGCAAAGGAATATGACCGCATAAAAAGCGGACTTAAGGTCTGCCTGGGAATATCTTTTATAGCTTATGTAGTGCTCGGATCAATTATGACCTTCTTCCCCGGAGTACTTGCCCGTATCCTGATTCAGGGTGATTCTCCGGTTAGTCTGGTATGCGAATATCTGCCTATCTGCGGTATGACTATCATCGCTGTTGACTGCCTCTTTGTAATAAGAAGCGGCGTACAGGGAATGGGTCATCCTCTGCCGCCGCTTATATCCGGTATCCTGGAAATGATTCTCAGGATATCTGTTATTACTTTATTTGTTGGCAATATCGGCTTTAAAGCCGCTGCTTTTGCAGAAGTAAGTGCATGGACCGGAGCGCTTATAATAAATGTATTTGCTTTCTGCCGGATACTTATAAACCTTTATGAGCCTTCTTCTCTTTGTACATCTCTGCGTCAGCGTACTTAAGATACTCTTCAGATATGTCATTTACTGACTTATCTGAAGCTTCTGGCTTTGATATACAAGCACCTATACTTACTTCCAGCTTATAAGGCTTTTTATCACGTTTAGTTCTTCTATTAAGATTCTCTCTTAACAGCTTTATGTAATTTTCAGCCTTATCTTCAGAATAATCTCCGGCCAAAACTATAAATTCATCTCCTCCTGACCTGATGCATATCTCCTTATGATTAGCCGCAACCATCATAGATTCTGCAATAGCTGAAAGGCAATAATCTCCTTCATTATGGCCAAAATTATCATTAACATATTTCAGATTATCCATATCGATAACCATTACTGACAGGTTCTCGCCACGAGATAAACATCCACTGTATATATCCCCAAAAAACTGAATATAACCACGTCTGTTATACAGTCCTGTAAGCATGTCTCTGTTATATAGATTCTCCAGTCTGTCTACAGTATCATTAAGCTTTTCCCTTATCCTCCAGTTCTCAAGCATAGCTCCCAGATTTACCAGCCAGGACTTGACAACTATCTGATTAAATGATTTCAGAGTAGGTGCTACAATTGCATATCCCATGTAATACTGTAAATGATGGATAGAACATATATAATATGGATACGGATCTTCAAGAAGCTCCTTTGGAAGAATCATTCTTCTGTTAAAGGTCTGCGGCTTGATTGATTTATCTCCATTAAATCCGCAAACAACAGTCATTTCCTCATCAGGCATATCTGAATCATCATTTATAACCCTTTGCTGATCCCAATCAGGAGCAAGACAAAGTGCAAATGTATTGAATCCGGTATCTGATCTTGAGTTAATCTCTATCTCTTTAAATACTTCCTCCAGCGAATTAGAATTAGAAATACTAAGAATCATATTTGTTGTCGATTGGGTAAGATATTCCATCTTATCCATTCTCTTAGAATATACCTGACGTATCTCATCTCCATTATAATCATCCAATGGAACACATCCGCAGGACTGTCCAGGAATCATAATACCTTTAAGCTGAATCTGTTTGTCGACCTTTTCACCACGCCACAGCTTCTGGAACGTATATATACTATTTTTACCAACATCTAAAAACGGCTGCTCTAGTGTTGTTATAGTCGGATGTCCCATCTTAGCATTTTCAATTCCATCATAGCCTGTCACTATAATATCTCCAGGAACATCTATCCCTCTTCTCCTGCATGCATCTATTATTCCTATAGCCGAATAATCATTTACACATACAATAGCATCAGGATATTTTCGACCCTTTTCTTCACACTTATTCAATATATATTCAAGTGCAGGTTCGCCACAGTCACGCCAAAGTGTACCAAAATATATCCTGTCATCACTATATTCAAGTCCGTGTCTATCAAGTATATTCTTAAATGCGTCTATTCTTTCATATGTAAAGTGTTCTTCTTTTCTTCCTGCAACATGATATATATCTTTACATCCATGTTTCTCTATAACATGTTCTACCATCGAACTGAACGAAGTTTCTTCATCATTTATCAGGTTATAATATCTGGTATCCTCACCACCGATCAGTACTACAGGAATATCAGCATTTTTAAGTATCTTATCAATCCTATCCTGATATTTCTGGGTAAAAGAAGCCGCTATAATAATGGCTCCATCAAAATCAGACAGATCAGGAAGCTTAAATGCTACTATATCTCCTTCATCATACCTTTCGTACTTATCGTAAAATAAGCTGCTGAAGCCATCAGTGAAACCGGCAAAATAAATCAGCTTTATACCTTGCTCGAGAGCTGCTTCATTAAGTCCCTCCTGCATCTCTCTAATCATGGCTCCATACATATTTAGAACAAAAACTGCTATTTTTTTTCTATTCATACAATCATCCCTATAGATTTGTTTTCCTGCAAACAGGAGCTCACCTTGACTTTTGACTTATATGTTTATTATATCGTGATAATACTGCTGTGTCATTATGATTTTTTTGGTTTTATTAGCATTTTTTAGTTTTGCAATACTCGTAATCTTTTTAGTTTATTCAGACTTTTTTCCTGTCAGATAATAAACTGCCAGAGCCGTTCTATGGGACAAGTTTTCTTTTGAAAGTATAGCTGTTATATAGTTCTTTACAGTCCCTTCAGATATAAAGAGCTTCGCTGCTATCTCTTTATTAGACAGACCTTCAGCCACTGCCTTTACTATATCCAGTTCTCTTTCTGAATAATCCGATGCATCAAACCCATTTTCTGATTCTCTTGAAATCTCATCACCTGCTTTACCTGACAACGTTGTCAGATTTTCGAGAATACTCTCTTCCATAACTCCTGTTCCGTTATACACGGACTTTATCATTTGCTTCAGATGCTCCGGCGTATGATTCTTTATAAGATATCCCTTGGCACCACTTTTAAGTGCCTGCTGAACCAGCACATCATCATCAAATGTAGTCAGTATCAGAACCTTTCCAAGATTATTCTCCACTATGTATTTGGTTGCTTCTATACCATCCATTTCCGGCATCTGAATATCCATAAGAAATACATCCGGTTTTGTTTTTTTTGCAATTTCAATAGCTTCACGGCCATTTTGCGCAGAGCCAAGCACTTCAAAGTCATCATCAACATCCAGGATTATTTTCATTCCATCTCTTACGAAATCACTGTCATCTGCAATTATAACCTTTATCTTATCCATATTACTGATCTTCCTTTTTCCCTATGTAAATGTCACAAGTGCCCTTAAATATACCTATAACGGAAGAAGTACATTAACCTTGAAACCGTTACTGCTTTCAGATTCAAAATCAATAGTTCCTCCCACTATACGTACTCTTTTTCTCATACCTGAAAGTCCCATTCCATCAACTATATCAGAGCATCCAACTCCATTATCCGAGATGGTGCATCTTACCATTTTATTCATTACAACTATCGCGATATCTATATGATCACACCTCGCATATTTCATGGAATTACTAACCGCTTCAAATGCGTTATCCAGAATTATCTCCCACATATCAGATGGAATTCTTGATAAATCGCCTTCGGTCTCCATTTCAGTTTCTACACCTTTTCTATTACAATCCTCACATAATTCATACAGCTGAAGAAGCGCCATCTGCTTTTTCTCAGGTCTTTCCTTTCTGAGAATAGCTCTGATTTCATCCATCCCCGTCCTAAGCTGGTCTATTACGGCCTGAAGTATATTTCTGGCTTTATCAGGATCTTTATCCATTATTACCTTTGCAGCTTCCAACTGATAGATAGAACCATTAATATTATGTCCGAGCTTATCATGAAGAGTTTGTGACAGTTCAGCCCGCTCCTCAAGTATCCTGTTTTCAGACATAATGATATTCTTTTTCATCTGTTCCCTGACTTCAGTAGCCTGACTCTGCATATCTCTTTTCATTCCCTGCTGAGTTATGGTATCCTCCATCATCTGCCTCTCGTAACTGGTCACTACAAATTCATGCTGCATGTAAAAAAGAAGCATAAAAGTCACAATGATTATCTGAACATGTTCTTCAAGTGATATTTCTCCAAATAATCTGTTTAAGAAATTATTCTCAAATATAACCAGCAGATAAATCATACAGTACCATATTTTACCGGCTTTTAAGTAAATAAGAATCTCATAATACAGAAATGCTCCAAGAAAAATAAAGCTTATACCTCCTGTATTTAAAAGGATTATGAATATAAGAGCCTCTGCCAGCAGAAAAAAAATACGTTTCTTTCCATCAAAAAACTCACAAATACAGACACTAAAGATAAATAACGAAATAAGCAGGAGTACCCCGGCAGATACTCCTGTTTCCTTATTTATATCCAGTAATCCGTATATAGAAAAGAGAATCAGTATTATTATTCGGACTATCAGAAAATAATCATTTTTGAAAGTTTTTTCATTTAAGAAACTCCCCACTCTGTACTCCTTCTTACTTTAAGTCCTACGCTTCCAAGACTTAAGATTAATAACAGATATGCCACTGTAATACATATTACCATACTGAATGCTTTATTGTCTCCAACAAATATCATTT
>DOVG01000163.1 GCA_003520205.1 Lachnospiraceae bacterium | reverse complement strand
CCTGTTTTCTTCCAAAATCCCACCATTTAGAAGAATTCAAATGTTCATTAAGGGATCTTGAATTATACTGTGTATATACAGCAACCTTCTGAATATGTGAGTTAGACATATTTGAAAGAGAAAAATCTATAGCCCTGTAGCATCCTGCCATAGGCATGGCAGCTGTTGCTCTTTTTGCCGAGAGATCTCCCATTCTACTGCTGTTTCCACCTGCAAGAATAATTCCAATAGCTCTCATCTTACTCACCTGCCTCTCTTATTATCGAACCGCCACTTGGAAGAACCCCATCAGGATAATCTTCTAAGGTCGTTTCTCCGAGAATAGCAGTGTTCTTGCCGATCTTAACATCATCAGGAACAGTAGAATTCTCTCCAATAGTTACAAGGTCAAATGCGTAAACTGCAGGCTTATAATCATTCTCTGCCGACTCACCTATACCAAGTACTGCATTCTTACCAATCTTAACACCTTCAGCAAGGATAGCCTTATCTATTACCGCTCCATCACCTATCTCAACATTATTCATAATGATGGAATCCTTAACGACAGCGCCCTTACCGATTCGAACTGCTGAGCCGATTACAGACTTCTCAACATTTCCATATATCTCAGTACCTTCTCCAATAATACTCTTGGTAACATTGCTGCCTGGTGCTATATACTGTGGTGGAAGATTATCACTCTTGGTATATATTCTCCAAAACTCTTCATACAGGTTGAACTCAGGAATAATATCTACAAGCTCCATGTTAGCTTCCCAGTATGAACCGAGAGTTCCAACATCCTTCCAATAGCCTTTATAATCATATGCGACTATCTTCTTTCCGTTCTCGTGACAAGACGGAATTACATGCTTACCAAAATCACACGAAGGAACATCCTTCATCTCGATCAGTTTCTCTTTCAGAAGCTTCCAGTTGAAGATATAGATACCCATTGAAGCTTTGTTGCTTCTAGGATGTTCTGGTTTTTCTTCAAACTCCTGAATTACATTGTTGTCATCTGTGATTACAACACCGAATCTGCTTGCCTCCTCCATAGGAACCTGATAGGTGGCAATCGTAACATCCGCATGAGAGCTCTTATGAAAATCAAGCATCACTTCGTAATCCATCTTATATATATGATCGCCCGAAAGAATAAGTACATATTCCGGATCATAATACTCCATGAATTCAAGGTTCTGGTAAATGGCATTAGCCGTTCCAGTATACCATGACGCATTATCTGAACTCTCATATGGTGGAAGAACCGTAACGCCTCCGAAATTCCTATCTAAATCCCAAGGCATACCAATACCGATATGCTGATTTAATCGAAGAGGTCTGTACTGAGTAAGTACACCAACGGTATCAATCCCAGAGTTGATACAGTTACTAAGTGGGAAGTCTATAATCTTATACTTGCCACCAAAAGCAACTGCAGGTTTTGCAAGCTTTGAGGTTAGAACGCCAAGACGTGAGCCCTGACCACCAGCAAGAAGCATTGCGATCATTTCCTTTTTAACCATATTGTCACTCCTTTATGCAAGATCTTGTATTACAAGTCTTCTTCATTATAACACTTATAATAAAATTTTAAAACACCTTTTTGGATATAATTACCTTATTTTTATCATATCCATTTTTTGTTTTGTAAAATATTAACAACTATTACAAATATAAAATAAATAAGAGGCTGAATATCCTATAATTCAGCCTCTTATTTTTGTTAAAATTTACTACTGTTTATTATTTTCTTCAATTTCTTTCTTGGCAACCTCATCCGGAGCCTGCTCATATCTTGCAAATTCATATGAGAATGTTCCACTTCCTCTTGTCATGGAGAAAAGCTTTGTGTCATACTCATATAGTTCTAAGTATGGAATATCAGCAACCACTTCCTGATATCCGCCATCCAGAGGATTCATTCCGTATACTCTTGCACGGCGTTTATTGAGATCACCCATGATATCGCCGGTATACTGACTGTCTGCAACAACCTTCAGAGAAGCAATAGGTTCAAGAAGGACTGGTCTGGCATCCATAAATCCATTTACAAATGCCTGTTTTGTAGCAACCTTAAATGCAAGTTCTGAAGAATCAACCGGATGGTAACTACCATCATAGAGAACAACCTTTACTCCTGTAACAGGATAGTTAGCAAGTGGTCCACTCTTTACAGCTTCATCTACACCCTTTTCTACTGCAGGGAAATAGTTCTTTGGAACCGCTCCACCTACTACAGTCTGTTCAAATATATATGGTGTTTCCATATCTCCCGACGGCTCAATTGTAATCTTTACATGACCATACTGTCCATGTCCGCCGGACTGCTTCTTATACTTGTATTCTGTATCCGCCTTCTTCGTTATCGTCTCTTTGAAGGCTATTCTAGGTCTCATAAGTTCTATATCAACTTTGTACTTGGCTGAAAGCACGCTCTGTACTACATCCAGATGCTGTGCACTTATACCATACAGAAGTGTCTGACCATTATCACCATCGTTGACAGTTTTAAGTGTCAAATCCTCCATAAGCATCTTTGATAATGCCTGGGAGATTTTATCTTCATCCCCTTTATTCTTTGCAGCATATCTTCTATATACATAAGGTTTGGATATATTTGCACGAATATATGTAATAGGAGCCTTTCTTGTCGAAAGCGTATCTGTTGTCTGGCTATCTGTAAGCTTAGCCAGAGCACCGATATCTCCTGCATGAAGTTCCTTTACTTCTTCAACCTTACTTCCGCATATGGTATACAGCTTTCCAAGCTTCTCATCTACATCACGATGATAATTATAGAGTACATCATCAGGTTTAATAACACCTGAATTGACTTTAATAAGCGAATACTTTCCTATATAAGGATCAGATATTGTTTTAAATATATATGCTGACTTCGGTTTTGCGAAATTATAGTCAGCTTCAAATACCTCATTACTTGTAGTGTCGATTCCGGCGCATTTACATCTGTCCGGTCCCGGGAAATACTTGATGATATCAGCCATCAGAGTATACATTCCTCTTGCCAGTGTATTTGAACCCATAAGGACAGGTACAACTGAACCATCACATACACCTACATGAAGAGCCTGTCTTATCTCGTCCTCTGAGAACTCATCGCCCTCAAAATAACGTTCCATATACTCTTCACTTGTTTCAGCAACTGCTTCAACAAGAGCATCTCTGCAGATAGCAAGATTATCCCTGGAATAGTCAGGTACATCAAACTTATCAACTGTACCCTTATCATTCCATCTCTTAGCCTTCTGCTGGATTACATTTACATATCCTACGAACTGTTCATTCTCACGAATCGGAAGATGGAAAGGTGCTATCTTCTTACCATACATTTCCTGTAAGCCCTGAACGATTTCTCTAAAGGAAGCTTTGTCATCATCCATATCTGTTACGAAGAACATTCTTGGGAGATTTCTCTTCTCACACATTTCCCATGCACGCTTCGTACCAACTTCTATTCCTGCTTTACCTGATATAACGATAACTGCAGCATCCGCTACTGATATAGCTTCTTCTGCTTCACCGATAAAATCATAAAAACCAGGTGTATCAAGGATATTAACTTTATATCCTCCCCATACTATAGGAACTATAGATGTTTTGATAGAAATCTTTCTTTTGATTTCTTCCTTGTCAAAATCACTCAGAGTATTTCCTGCATCAACCGACCCCATTCGGTTGGTCATACCTGACAGATAAACAAGTGCCTCTACAAGAGAGGTCTTTCCACATCCCCCGTGTCCAAGTAGTGCAACGTTTCGGATTTTGTCCGTAGTAAATACATTCATGTAACCACCTCCATATTCTTTTGTCTTACCCCGTAAGTCGTTACTGTTTACAGTAACATCAGTTTTAATTGTATCATGAAATGATACATATGAAAAGTTTACTTTTAAATAATTTGCTATGCTCTCGTCATGAGACACACGGTCTCGATATTCATTCCTCTCGGGAACTGGTCATGTATCGAAAACTTACTTAGGGAAAATCCAAAGTCCGTTAGAATCTTAATATCTCTGGCAAGTGTTGCGGGATTACATGATACATAAACCAGTCTTTCAGGAGCCATTTTTACAAGAGTCTCCAGAAGCTTCTCATCACACCCTTTACGTGGAGGATCTACTACAACCACATCAGCCCTGTAGTCCTTCTTTCCCGTAAGAAGACTCTGGTCATACAGCCCTGTCACTACATCTTCTGCTTTCCCAACAAAGAATTCAGTATTATCTATACCACTTAGTTCAGCATTTTCTACGGCATTTTCTATAGCCTGAGGTACTATCTCTACGCCGAACACTTTCTTTGCTTTCTTTGCCAGAAATAGCGAAATAGTTCCTATACCGCAATACATATCCCACACTTTTTCTTCTCCGGTCAGAGCAGCATATTCAAGAGCTTTATCATAAAGCAGCTTTGTCTGAACGGGATTTACCTGATAAAATGAAGCGGCCGATATTCTGAACTTCACATCACCTATATAATCCTCTATATATTCATTGCCATATATATATTTGGTTTTATCGCCCATAATTTTATTAGTATTCTTTTTATTGATATTAAGGGCGACAGACGTAAGATTCAGATTATCATTTTTCTCTTTGTTATAGTCCGCCACACTGCTTTTAAGAATTGAAATAAAGCCATTTTGATCCGGAATGTCCGGTGAATTAATCACAAGCGTTACCATTAATTGTCCAGTAGAAAATCCTATTCTTGTCAGGATATGTCTTATGATTCCTTTACCGCTCTCTTCATCATAAACGCTTATGCCTTTATCATCTGCCCATTTACATATAGCCCTTGTTATGAATCTGTTAACCTCATGTCCTATAACACAGTCATCTATAGGTATAATGAAGTGGGTTCTTCCTGCATAAAAACCTGTTACTGTTTTTCCATTATTATCCGAACCAACCGGGAACTGCATCTTATTTCTGTATCTGAGATATGGAGTCTGATTCTTATCTGAATCGTTCTTACTTCCAGCATAACCTAGAGACACTTCGGTCATGCCATGAATATCATCAAGATACTGTTCAGGACTTTCTATTTTCCCTATTCTCTGAAGACATCCAAGAACTCTGTTTTTCTTTATCTCAAGTTCTTTCTCATAAGTTATATGCTGTAAAGTACAACCACCACACTGTCGGGAAACCGGACATACCGGTTCTTCACGATAACCGGACGGTGTTATCAGCTTCTCCAGTCTTCCAAAACAAAGATTCTTCTTTACTTTCACCACCCTGACTTCTGCTACATCGCCAATAGCTGTATCTTTTACAAATACTGTCATACCATTTATATGACCGATTCCCAGTCCTTCATCAGATATGTCTACTATATCAACGGGGTATATATCATTTTTTTTGATTTCAGCAGTCAAATTGCTTTTCCTCCAATCTAAAATCGAGTGGACCTTAAGCCCACTCGATCTTATCCTTCAGATAATCTTTTACTTCATCCTTATCCATATCAAGGGAAATGGCCAGTTCACCGCAGAGGCTTTCCTCCGCCAGATGGAAATACTTTGAATCCGATGCTGTTACTTTCTTTCCCTCAGCAGTTCTTTCCTGAACTCTCTGATTGATGGTTTTTATCAATTCAACCAGTACCACCGGATCACATGTCAAAACAGCCTGTTTATATTCTATTTCCCTTCTTTTTTCCTCTATGATTTCAAGGTTTTCTATGTCATCTATACTGTCAATAAACTCTTCAGCCTCCTGTCTGGACATAACCTTTCTCATCACTACTCTGTTATTGTCTACTGGAGTAAATATCTCGCTGTCTCTTATATAACACGGCACCATAGTATAGTACAGTTTATCCTTAACTGCACCAGCAACTTTCATAGGTCCAATATCAGTTATCTTACAAACTCCATTACTTCCGTAAATTATATAATCACCAACACTATACATTCACAAAACTCCCTATTCTATAAACCGAATCAATGCTTCTTTACCCCCATGTGATAATCTTAACACAGTAAACGTTTGAAAGTAAGGAGTAATTTTTTTTTCGTGAAAATGTCTTAAAAAAATATTATTCATTGGTTAATTTTGTATAGATAACTGTTACGTTATTTTGTTAATAGCTTCTTTTTCTTTGCCATAACTATACTCTGAATTACAAGGAATATGCAAAGCATGGCAGCTATTGTAATTCCTGTCCACCATGCCTGGTCAAGACCGGCAGATGAAACTATATTCTGGATAGTTGCAAGCGAAAGTACTCCAAACAGTGTTCCAATTATATTTCCTACACCACCTGTAAGCATTGTACCGCCTATTATAGATGATGCTATGGCATTCATTTCCATACCACTTGCATGTGAAGCGGATCCTGAACCAACGTGCATGAAATATACAAATCCTGCAACCCCTGCAAGAATTCCACATATAAGATGTGAAAGAAACTTTGTACGCTTAACATTTATTCCGAGCATGAGTGCGCTCTGGCTGTTACCGCCTACTGCATAGAAGCTTCGGCCAAGATGTGTCCATCTAAGAACAACAAATAATGCTATTACTATAATGATTGCAACTATTACACCTATTTCCACATAAGCATTTACATAGTTACCCAGCTTATTTACTGATCCAAAACCCGGAACTATAACTCTTGTATCCTTAAGAGCCACAAAAGACTCATTTTCGACATTAAACGGAGCTGTATGAACTATGGTTGTCATACCTCTGGCAAAGAACATTCCTGCCAGTGTCACTATAAACGGCTGTATATCCAGATAAGCTACCAGGAAGCCCTGTACCAGACCAAATGCAAGTCCTATCATAAGTGATATGCCAATCGCTCCAAGTATATTTCCATCATGGAAATCCAGATAAACTGCACAGCTCATACTTACCAGTGCAACTACACCACCTACAGAAATATCGATTCCTCCACAGATCATAACAAGACTCATACCACATGATGTAATTATAAGTGCCGCATTACTGTTAAGCAGATTGAAGAATGTCTGCGGTTTAAGGAATCCCTGTCCCTGAAAAACTATAGCACCTATATACATAAGAAAGAATACCACAATTGTTATCGTAAGAAGAAGGTTTGTATCACTGGTTCTGCCAAACCATCCTAAGAATTTATTTCCTGAGTTACTATTTCTCCTGCTGTTCATCTTAAGCCACCTCCTTCTTTGGAGCTATCTTAGCCCAGAGCTGAGCAAGCTTCTTTCTTACTATCGGTGTACTGAGTACCACAAGAACAATAACTACTACAGCCTTATAGGCTGATAAAGCTTCTGAGTTAACATTCATTTTATATAATGTTGTTGTAAGAAACTGAATAACATATGCACCCAGTATAGATGCTGTCATGTTAAACTTACCACCACTAAGCGCATTTCCTCCAAGCGCTACTGCAAGAATCGCATCCATCTCTATATCCTTAGCTATAACAGAATAGTTAATTGTTGAAAGACGGCTGACCTTGATAAGTCCTGCAACAGCTACACAGAGTCCCAGAATAACAAATGTAATAAACTTTATAAATTCAGGATTTATACCATTCAGTCTTGAAGAGCTTCCGTTGATACCTACCGACTGGGTATAAAGCCCAAGCGTTGTAAATTTGAGTACCAGCATTATAACTATCACACATACAAGCGCTATAAAGAATGGTGTCGGAATCGGTATTCCAGGTATATATCCTCCAAAGTATCCAAAGGATGGCTCACTTATTATCGGAAGTTCGTTGTTGTTTATCCATGCCGCGATTGAACGTCCTGCTGTAAAAAGTATAAGCGTTGCTACCATTGGCTGTATCTTGAAATAAGCAACCAGTATTCCATTGAATGCTCCAAACAGCATCGCTACTATGCATGCCACCAGAAAAGCAACTATGATAGGTGCCTGAAGTGTATCAGGTCTGGAGTTATTTCCACACAGAACCTTCAGAATAACACTTCCTGCTATTGCTATAGCCGCGCCAACACTGATATCCTGTCCACCTGATGCAGCTGTTACAAGTGTCATTCCTATCGCAAGTATAGCCAGCTCTGAACCATAATCAAGAATAGTAATCAGATATCCCGAAAGAACCGGATTACCCATACTGTTGGTTCCCAGTGTTACCTTAAAAAATGACGGATCTGTTATAAGATTAAACAGAGCCAGTGCCGCAAGTGCAGCAAGAGGTATAAGTAACTGCCTGCTAAAAACTACTTTTGACTTATTCATTTTTACTTTCCTCCCTCCTCTGTTTCTTTGTCTCCACCTGCTATTGTCTTCATGATTCCACTCTGGGTAAGGTCATCACCACTTAATTCTCCAACCACTTTTCTATCTCTCATTACAACAAGTCTTGAGCAGGTTCTAAGCATCTCATCTGTTTCTGAAGAAATGAATGTAATACTCATCCCCTCCGATGCCAGTTTTAGAACAAGCTTCTGTATATCAACCTTGGTTCCTACGTCAATTCCTCTTGTAGGTTCATCAAGGATAAGATATTCCGGATGCATCAGAAGCCATCTTGCAACTATAACCTTCTGCTGATTACCTCCGGACAGCGACTTAATCGGAGTATCAGGCGATGCTGTTTTTATATCCAGAAGTTTTATGTATTCATCTGCCAGCTTATAAGTTTCCGCCTTAGAATACGGTTTGAAGAATCCTCTGAGTACCTGGGCAGCAAGTATTATATTCTCTCGCACTGACAGATCTCCAACTATTCCATCAACCTTACGATCCTCCGGAAGATAAGCTATACCCTGTTTCATTGCATCCAGAGGTTTCTGTATCTTAACCTCCTTGCCATTTTTCTTTACCTTGCCGTTTATTACACGGTCAGCTCCGAATATAGCTCTTACACACTCACTTCTACCGGAACCCAGAAGTCCTGTGAATCCATTTACCTCTCCCTTCATGATATGGAAATCAAATGGTTTGATACCGGCATCACTCTGAAGTCCCTCGGCTTCAAATACAGGAGTCTCTCCCGACTTTGCTTCTTTTACACCGGATTCACCCTTTATATCTGACAGGTCATCAAGTTCTTTTCCAAGCATCTTGGAAACCAGCTGAACTCTCGGAAGATCCTTTATCGCATATTCGCCAACAAGTTTTCCATCTCTGAGAACAGTTATCTTATCGCATACCTCATATACCTGATCCAGGAAATGGGTTACAAATATGATACCTACTCCTTTTGACTTAAGATCTCTCATAAGTCCAAAGAGCTTTTGCACTTCGCTTTCATCCAGAGATGAAGTCGGTTCATCCAGGATAAGAACCTTACACTCCATATCTACTGCTCTGGCAATAGCCACCATCTGCTGAACAGCAAGGGAACATGCTGCCAGCTGTTCATTTGCCCGCGCAGGAATATCCAGTGATTTAAGGATTTTATCCGCATCCTCATTCATCTTCTTCCAGTTCGTCATGCCACCTTTTGTTCTTCCGATATACATATTTTCAGCAACTGTAAGATTAGGACAAAGCGTTATCTCCTGATACACTGTACTGATTCCCAAATTCTGGGCATCCTGAGGAGAATGTATATCCACTGCCGAATCCCGTCCCTTCAGATATACCTCCCCGTCATCCTTTTCATACACTCCGGTTATAACCTTAATCAGAGTAGATTTACCTGCACCATTTTCACCCATCAGCGCATGAATCTCACCTTCACACAAAGTAAAGTCTACTCCCTGCAGGGCTCTAACACCGGGAAAGCTTTTATTAATATTATGTAGTTCTAATACAGCCTTATCTTTCACAGTTTCACCTCTTTTTATAAATAGCAATGGGGTGTATCATAACTCCTATGACACACCCCATAAGCACCTTAATTATCAGATACCATAGTTATCTACATCTTCCTGAGTAATTGTGTTTGCGTCAAAGCCCTTCTCTTCCATTATGATTGTCTTCTCTGCAGGAGCCTGTCC
>DOVG01000258.1:8412-8830 GCA_003520205.1 Lachnospiraceae bacterium | reverse complement strand
GGGGGTTCGATTCCCCCGTGGCTCACTTTGATTACAGATTAATGTCTGTAATCATTTTTAATTAAAAACGATTTACAGACCGGATGTTTGGTCCAAGTCAGGTGTTTTTGATTCCTGGTGTAAATAAAATGCGGATATGGCGGAATTGGCAGACGCGCTAGATTTAGGTTCTAGTGGGCAACCCCCGTGCAGGTTCAACTCCTGTTATCCGCACTGTAAATTATAGGACAGCATTTGCTGTCCTTTTTAATTTTTTACTAAAACTGATAACTAAAAGAAAAGGAAAAGATATGAGCGAAGAAGTTTTTAACAGATACCGTAAAAATAGACCAGTAGATATAGTTAATCTTGGGTTTCTGATTTTTGTAACTACAGTTTATACTATATTTATGCACAATATGTATTTCGATATTACAGG
>DOVG01000258.1:0-8284 GCA_003520205.1 Lachnospiraceae bacterium | reverse complement strand
GTATCATTCATACTTGAAGTGGTAATGATAAGGTACTATGGATCAGACAAGCCTGTTTTCTATAAAGATTCACCGGTTATACTTATGCCTGAACTGTGGATTATACTTTTTATGATTGCAAATACAGTTGCACTTTTTATGACTCCTGACAGACTTGCTGCCTGGTCTGGTAGTAATGGTAGATATTTTGGTCTTTCTATGGTTATCATACTTACACTTATGTTTGTCTGTCTGGCAAGAGAAGCAAGTGTGAATAAACTGATATTTGTGCTTCTTTTTGCGGTTTCGGGATTTGCGTATGTTTTGGCGTATTTACAGCATTTCGGCTTTGATCCTTTTGCCTTAAGAGAAAGGGTTACAGATAAACAGAAAGAGATGTTCATATCTCTGTTTGGAAATATTAATACATATGGTTCTTACATATGTATTGTTCTTCCTGTTTTTGTTGCTGTTTTTATTTTCAGTAAAAAGATATGGTGCAGGGTTGTTGCCGGTTTGAGTATAGTTATGGCTGGTATGGCGATTATTCCTGCAAAGAGTGATAATGTTTATCTTGGACTTGGAGTCGCATTTATATTCCTTTTCTATGTTGCTATTTTGAATAAAGACTTTACTGAATATATATTCGCGGTTCTTCTTCTCTTTGTCGGACTTGAAACTATGGCTATTTTGAACAGTGTATTTAAAGGTAGTCAGAAGCACATCAATGGAATAGCAGAGATAGTAGAAAGTCCAAAGGTTATGCTGATTTTATCGCTTTGTATTGTAGCGGTTCTCGTTGTTTCACTTATTTTCAGAAAGCTTAAATATGAAACATATAAGAAGATTCAATGTCCGCTTTTTCTGATTATATTCTCAATACTTATGGTCATTGCTCTTATAGTAATTGTTGTTTTGGGCGTCAGATCCGGAAATGAGCTTTTTGTTTTTAATGATAAGTGGGGTACCTTCAGAGGCTTTATATGGACCAGAGGATGGTATCTCTTTAGAGATTCGTCTGTACTGCATAAGATATTTGGAAATGGAAATGAAACTATTTCGCAGCTGATGTATGATTATTATTTTGAACAGATGATTGCTATTACATTCAGAAAATATGATAATCTGCATAATGAACTTCTTCAGTACCTTGTAACGACAGGACTTTTTGGATGCCTTAGTTATATAGGTTTTGTATCAACATCCTTTGCATATATAGGTAAGCGAATGAAGGGAGATGCTGTAGCGATTGGATGTTTGGCAGGAGGAGTTTCATATTTTGCTCAAAGTCTGGTAAATCTTAATCAGCCTATTACAACACCGTTTTTCTTTGTTATTCTTGCTACAGGAATAGGGTATATAAGATACAGGGATCAGGGTTTTGGAAAAAATGAGTAGATATACTGCAGATATAGTCTTATTCTTTTGACACAATAATAAAATTTAGATATAATACCATAGATATGATAATAATTAAATTGGGAGAAAAACAATGCAGATTTATGAAGAACTGGTAGAGCGTGGTCTTATAGCGCAGGTAACTGATGAGGAAGGAGTCAGAGAACTTATTAATAACGGAAAAGCTACATTTTATATAGGATTTGATCCTACGGCTGATTCGCTTCATGTAGGTCATTTCATGGCTCTTTGTCTTATGAAGAGACTTCAGATGGCTGGTAACAGACCTATTGCTCTTGTGGGCGGTGGTACAGGTATGATAGGGGATCCTTCCGGAAGAACAGATCTCAGAAAAATGATGACCACTGAAATGATTGATCATAACTGTGAATGCTTTAAAAAGCAGATGAGCAGATTTATAGAGTTTGGTGAAGGAAAAGCCATGATGGTAAATAATGCTGACTGGCTTAGAGACCTTAACTATATAGAGTTTATACGTGACATTGGTTCATGCTTTAAAGTAAATAATATGCTTCGTGCAGAGTGCTACAAGCAGCGTCTTGCAAGTGAAGAGGGACTTACATTTCTTGAATTCAACTATATGCTGATGCAGAGTTATGATTTTCTTAAACTGTATGAGGAGTATGGCTGTAATCTTGAATTCGGTGGAGATGATCAGTGGTCCAATATGCTTGGCGGAAGAGAGCTTATTCATAGAAAGCTGGGTAAGGATGATGCACAGGCTATGACTATTACACTTCTTCTTAATTCAGAAGGTAAGAAGATGGGTAAGACGGCGAATGGGGCTGTTTGGCTTGACCCTGAAAAAACCAGTCCATACGAGTTCTATCAGTACTGGAGAAATGTGGATGATGCGGATGTAATTAACTGTATCAAGATGCTCACATTCCTTCCGCTTGAAGAGATAAAATCTATGGAAAGCTGGGAAGGGGCTGAATTAAATAAAGCCAAAGAGATTCTTGCTTACCAGCTAACTGAACTGGTACACGGTAAGGAGGAGGCTGATAAAGCAGAAACTGCTGCAAAATCAATATTTGGCGGCGGTGGTTCAGAAAATATGCCTGAAACTGTTCTTACAGAAGAGGATTTTAAAGACGGTAAGATAGATGCTATCAGTATTCTTGTAAAAGCAGGGCTTGTTCCTTCAAGGGGAGAAGGACGTCGTGCTATTGAGCAAAATGGAGTGGCTGTTAACGGCGAGAAGGTAACTGACATTCATACACAGTATGATAAAAACACTTTTGAAAGTGAATTTGTTATTAGAAGGGGTAAGAAGAATTTCCGTAAGATAGTTCTTGGTTGAAAGGGGTAAAACTATATGTCTCTCTTAGATAAATTTGATCTTATAAGAAAAAGGGAAAATGTGGAACTTACAGGCTTTGAAGATCGTCCTGTAGATATCGAAAAACAGTTAAATCTTTATACACGAGATGGTCAATTTTATGTTCTTCTCGCTGATGCTGATTATAGTGAGAGAATTGAAATAGAGAGAATGATAGATCAAACAGGTTGTTTTGTGACTTCTGTTTCAAGCGGAATGGAATGTATGATGGAAGTTACAAAGGATATGTACAATCTTATCCTGCTTTCGAGAAATATGCCAAGAATGGATGGTATCCAGACTCTTAGAAATATTAAATCCAGCACTCAGAGTAAGTGTCATGATGCTAAAATATATATAATACTTGATGAAAAAGTTGATGAACCTGATATATACTTTGAGAATGCAGGATTTGATGGAATAATACGTAAACCTATAGACAGAGCTATTCTTCAGAATATCATAATAGGTCTTGTTCCTGAGAAAATGCTTCCGGATGATGAAGATCTTATTGAAGATATCAGAGAGATTGCTGAAGACGCTGAAACTCTTAAAGGATGTGATGTAAGACTTATAGAGTCTCTTAAATCATTTAAGGGTGATATGAATGCTTATATGGAGGCGGCTGGCAAATTCTGCGATGAATATGATTCTTACAGTGCAGATATGCTGGATGCTCTTTATACTCGCAATAATAATGATTATATGGATAAGATGCGTCATTGCCGGGAATCTGCCAGAAAGATAGGTGCTATGTATCTTGCAGATTGTTTTGATGATCATGTGAAAATGGCGAAAGAAGATTCACTTGATGTTGCGGAAAGTAACTGGCAGTCCCTGGTATCTGAGTGGGAAAAAGTTATAATCGGATTATCATCATGGCTTGGAAAAAACAGTGAAGTTTCCGGTACAACAGATGTACTTGTTCTGAAAACCAATGGAATCAGACTTAAGTCTAAAGATTTAAAGGAGAGAGTGAGTGATATTCTTTCTTCTCTTGAAATGAACAATAAAGAGGAAGCTGAAAAGAAACTTTCAAAGCTTTCCGAATATGATCTGGAAGCTGATGTTCGAAGAAAGATGGATCAGGTTAAACGTGCATTTGAAAAAAATAATATCAATATAGCTGTTGATATTCTTAAAGGTATGATTTAATCTTAAGACTCAGTGTGACTGTAATCATCTTCGTCTGGCGGTAATTTATTCTTTTTTCTGTGTGCGCCCTTTATATGAAGCTTGTATTCGTTATGTTCGGCTAAATAGTTTTGCGGCATCAGACTTACTACGTAATTATATAAGTCTACGTCATAAAGATCAGACAGGATTGCTATTACCTCGGGTGATGGATGACGTTTTCCGCATTCAAGATTGCTGTAGGTCTGCCTTGAGATGTGCAGCATTTCTGCAACCTCGTATTGAGTGAGATGATGCTGGTAGCGCAGTTTTCTGAGAATGTTTCCCCAGAAGATTTTGAAGTTTTTGTTTTCTTTCATTTGGTATTCATCCTTTCTTTAAAATAATTTTTTAAAAATAGTAAATATATGTTATAATCATCTAGTGTCTTTTGGATTAGTATGATTATAACATTTATTTTTTTATAAAAATTTTTAGGCGAACGAAACTCCGGAATTTGCCGACGAAATTAAATAGTATCAGGGAGGTTAACCATGAGTAAAGCTGATGACATTTTTATTGCAATGTGTAATAGTATTCTTGATGGAGGATATAGTACTGAAGGAGAAAAGGTCAGACCTAAATGGCCGGATGGAAGTTTTGCCTATACAATCAAAAGATTTGGTGTGGTTAACAGATATGATTTAAGTGAAGAATTTCCGGCTATAACTCTCAGAAAAACATACATTAAATCTGCTATTGATGAAATACTTTGGATATGGCAGAAAAAATCTAATAATATAAAGGATCTTAAATCCAGCATATGGGATGAGTGGGCTGATGAGAATGGCTCTATAGGAAAGGCTTATGGATATCAGCTTGGAGTTAAACATCATTATAAAGAGGGCGATATGGATCAGGTGGATAGAGTTCTGTTTGATCTGAAGAATAATCCTTATAGTCGAAGGATTATGACTAATATATATGTTCATCAGGATCTCTCTGAAATGCATTTGTATCCTTGTGCATACAGCATGACATTCAATGTAACGGGAGATAAACTGAATGCAATTCTGAATCAGCGTTCACAGGATGTTCTGGCTGCTGGAAACTGGAATGTGGTTCAGTATGCGGCGCTTCTTATGATGATAGCTCAGGTAACCGGATTCAAACCGGGTGAACTTGTTCATGTAATTGCAGATGCGCATATCTATGATAAGCATGTTCCGATTATAAAAGAGCTTATACAAAGAGAAACATATCCTGCACCGAAGGTAACTCTTAATCCTGAGGTAAAGGATTTCTATAAATTTACTGTAGATGATTTTACTATTGAAGACTATGTGACGGGACCACAGGTAAAGGATATTCCGATTGCTATTTAAGTAATGCTTTTTGATGATATTGGTAAGAAGGAGATATGTATGAAATTAATCGCTGCTGTTGATAAGAATTGGGCTATAGGATTTAAGGATAAACTGCTTGTTTCAATTCCTGCTGATCAGAAGAATTTCAGAAATGAAACTATGGGACATACTGTGGTACTCGGAAGAAAGACTCTTTCGGGTTTTCCGGCAGGTCTTCCTTTGAAGGGAAGACGAAATATAATTCTTTCATCCAGACCGGATTTTACGGCTAAAGATGCAGATATAGTTCATAATGAAACGGAACTTTTTGAACTTCTTAAGACCATTCCCTCAGATGATATCTATGTTATCGGTGGCGGAAGCATATATAAGATGCTTGAACCATATTGTGACGAAGCGATAATAACAAAGCTTGATTATGCTTATCAGGCTGATACATATTTTCCAAATCTTGATCAGAAAGAAAACTGGAAAATAGTCGATATAAGCGAAGAAGAGACATGCTTCAGTATTGAATATAATTATGTTAGATACAGGAATGAATCTCCTCTTGAAATGCCTTGAAAATAATCCCTCTAAAGGGTATAATTAAAGTTGACTAAAATGAGGAGGGGTATACGATGGCGGAGTCTATTATTGTTACAACGGGTGCCAGTATTGAGGGGTATAGCATACATGAGTACCTGGGGTTCATTTCCAGTCAGGCAATTCTTGGTTCTAATTTTATTTCCGGTATTGCTGCAAATGTGGCTGATGTTGCTCGTAAGGATACTGCTAAGCTTGAACAGTGTCGTGAGGATGCAGAGAATCAGCTTATAAAGACGGCAAAGAAGAAGGGGGCAAATGCTATAATTGGCATGAGTATGACCTATGCACCATTTGAAGCGGGTTCATTTGGAATAATCGTTTCCGGTACCGCGGTTAAGGTCAATAAGATTGCTAATATCACAGATAATGTTCATAAGGAAATATATGTATCGAATTATTATACACGTCTTGTTCCAAGACCTGTAAAGGTTGTTCTGGATGGCAATTCACAGAGTATAAATATGAAGCTTGTATGTTATAATTATAATCATGAAGATATACAGGCTTTAAGATGTGATGTTGAATATACTAATCTCTATGATGAGAGATTAGTAATTAAAAATGTTGATTTTGTATTTAGTGAGAATATAAATCTTTCTGTTATCGAATCTGATTTTATTCAAAGTAAGGTATCACCGAATGATTTGCTTCTTTTAAAGGATGCTAAGATAACACTTAACAAATATGCGACACCTCGTGGTGTGTATGCTTGTAATGATGTTCCGTTAAATGTTACACTCAGTTCCAGAAGGCTTCAGGCGCTCAAGGAGAAGCGGGGTATAGATGCTGTAGAGAAGTATAAAACAGACGGCATGATCTGGACCTGTAACTGTGGACATGTAAATGAAGCCGGATCTGAAGAGTGTATCGTCTGCGGTCGTAAGCAGAAGGATATAATGACAAAGACTGCTTTCAATTACGAAGAAATGATTGATCGTATGAGAGAGAAGGAATATGTTGTTGAGATAAAGGATGTACTGATGCAGTACATTAAAGAAATCGACTCGGGAGTTCGTCTTGAACTTCTGGAGATCATGGAGTCAGGACTTCAATACGAAAAGACTCGTGGCAACATGAAAGAGACTGTTATAGAGAAGGTTGAAAAAGTCTTTGAAGATGCTTCATCAAAAGATTAAATTATTTATATGAGAGGTAATATATTTGAGTTCCGGATTAAGTATGACCAGTGTTAACAAAATAAAGGAACTTGCTGCAGCTCACGAATATGAACTTGCGGTTGGTATTCTGGATTCACAGGATCTGGAAAAGTCTTATAACCCGCAGTTTCTTCATGTTTGTGGAGAGATATATGAAAATGTAGGTCGAATGAAGGATGCCAGGTATTATTATGTGAAAGCACATTCTATGGCTCCTGAAGCAACAAGAATCATTTATTCGCTGATTAATTATTATCTTAAGGTTGGATATTTTGCTCTTGCAGAGAGATATTTCGAGGAGTATGTATTCTTTAGTAATGGCGATGAGAGAGATCTTAAGAATATACGTTATATCATGAAGAAAGCCAGAAAGCCTGATCTTCTTGAACTATATGACATGATCTTTCCGTATTACAGAGATAATATGGATATTGAGTGGAGTTATGAACTTCTTATCCTGTCAAGGCTTCTTGATAAACAGGATATAGATGTAATAGCCAGTGATTACAAGGCTACATTTAAGACCAGTCCATATTCATCACTCATTGATAGTGCTATAGTTAGCAAGAGTACAGCGTGGGACAGCTTTTTTATTTATGCTGAAGAAGAAAATGAAGATAATAAACCTGAAGATGAACCAGCGAGAATTATAGAAAAGCAGCAGCTTGAACAGGATTATTACAGGATGAATCCTGCAAAAGAAGAAGAGGCTGTAATTACATCTATGGTTAGTGACGAAAGCTCTGGTAATAATATCAAATCCATAGATGATGTGGAAAAAGGGCTGAAGAATTTCATCAAGAGGAAATTCAAAAAGAAATCCCATGATGAAGAAACAGCTGAAGAAAGCTCGAAAGAGGAAGGTACTGAGAAGTCAGAAGCAATTTCCGATAATAATACAGTAGCAGATGATGCAAAAACATCGACTGATGTAAGCAGCGATATTACTGCTACAGAAACGACTATCGGTAATAAAGAAGAAACTTCTGCTGCTTCATCAGATATTGATGTAGCTGTGCCAGAAGTTGAAAATAATACAACTGATATCAAAGTATCTACAGAAAATGAAAATCAGGTAACTGAATCTGAAGATGATTCAGAATATAAATTCAGAGATTTTGTAACTTATAATTATGATGATGGTTTTGCTCCTGAATCAGAAACTATTTCAGGTCTAAGTGATGTTGATCTTGAATTTGAAGACGATGAAGATGAAAATATCTTCAAGGATTTCGAAGCTTTTAGAGAGACGCTTCCTGAAGAGCCGGAGCCGGAGGATGAAGAATCATATAATTCTGATGATACAGATGAAGAAGAATATGTTCCTGAAGTAGAAGAAG
>DOVG01000224.1:2973-3764 GCA_003520205.1 Lachnospiraceae bacterium | reverse complement strand
AAGAATGCTACAAAGGCTAAATTTATTGGTGAAGTTACACCTATTAAGTTTGAAGCAGGTAAAGCAGTACCTGAAATTCCGAAAGCAACTTATGATGGATTTAAATTTGATGGATATTATACAAAAAATGATGAAGGCAAAAAGGGCGAACAGGTATTTGACGAAAACTTTGAGCCTGTTGTAAAAGAAAACGGAGGATATTTCGCAGTAGCAAAAGAATCCGATGATGAAGATGCTCCTGAAGCTGGTACTATAGTATGGAAAGATGTTGATACTAATCTAGATGAGGCAGAAAGCTTCTATGCATACTGGACAAGAGTACAGTCTAAGATAACATTTAATGATGTACAGACTGGAGTAAAGGACGGAAATGAAGAAAAGACTTATAAGGTTGGCGATAAAGTTGAAAAAGTAAATGTTCCGTCAGTAGTCGGATTTGAGTTTGATGGTTACTATACAAAAGAAAACGGTGATGGTGTTAAGGTATTTGATGATGCAGGACTTCCTGTATTAAATACTGACTATATAGGCAATGATGGAAAATGGCTTGATAGTACATCGGCAAGAAATAATCTTGATAATAATTCAACTGAAAGCTTAACACTTTATGCTTGGTGGATTCCAAGAAAGGACTATACTATATCATATTATGACCGTGAGTGGCTTAATTCTGATATTAGTGAAGGTTCATATAATATTACATACGTAAGAACCGGTGATAAGCAGACTGATGTAAAACAGGGTAACTTTGAAGTAAGGTCTGCTTCTGAAGCAGGTATAGATGTAAGTAA
>DOVG01000224.1:0-2816 GCA_003520205.1 Lachnospiraceae bacterium | reverse complement strand
ATGGTACAGAAGTAAAGCTTTATGCTGTTTGGAAGCTTAAAGAAGGCGCAGGCTATAGAATCACATTTAATTCAAATGTTGATAATAATGTTGAAGCTAATGGTATTCCTTCTGATGATGAGATAACAGAGAAGACTAAAGTAGAAGGAGTTGAGGGATTCTGGTATACACTTCCTTCAGTAAGTCCTGTAAGAAAAGGCTATACATTCAAGGGATGGGCTGCAAAGGCAACAGAAACTGATTCTGCAAAGATATATGTAGCAGGTAATAAAGTTGAGATAAAAACTGATACTACCTTCTATGCACAGTGGGAAATCAATCCAACAGTGTCTTACATTGCAAATGGTGGTACTTTTGCAGAAGGTAAAGAGATTCAGACAGCAAGTTACGCGGCTGGCTCTACAGTGCTTGTTGTTAATCCTAGAGAGATAGATGAGGAAACACCTGCCATACTTACAAGAACTGGCTATACATTTGTTGGCTGGTCAACTAGTGATATTTCAGGTGATACAGAAATATATGGTAAAGCAAACAGTGAAGGAGCTGTATCTGAATTCACATTCAAAATGCCACAAAAGTCAGTAGTATTTAAGGCTAAGTGGATAAAGAATGTATATAGGGAAAATGTAATAGCAGATAGTGATGCTTATAAGATTTCCTATACAGGCTCTTATAGTGATGAAGAAGATGGCACTACTAAGAATACTGAACTTGCTTCTGTAAAGCTAACTAAAGGTGAAACTATTAGTGGAGAGTCAACTACAGATTATGTAGGAAATATCGAGAATATTCCTCATGATGCAGACTTAACATTAATGGTTAAGGTTGATAGCACATACAAGGCTGATGATATAATTGTTAAGGTTAATGATGCAGAGTATAAGCCGGTATCAATTGAAGTTGAAACTGTGAAGGAACCTGAAACTGGTTCTGAAGGAGGTAATGATCCTGAACCTGGTGAGGAAACAATTATTCCGGAAGATGGAAAGGGTGCTACAACTCTTACCTATAAGATATCAGGAATAACAAGTAATGATTTTGGTATCAAAATAACCGGAGCAGTTAAGAAGACATTTAATATCAATTATGTATCATCAATTGGAACAATACCTGATGATAAGGTTACAAGCTATACTGCAGGTGGTAGCACAGTTATTAATGTTACACCTACAGAATCAACAAATAAGTATACATTTGCTGGATGGTATCTGACAGCAGATGATGCTAAGAATTTGACAGCAGTTCCAGTTACTGCAATTGGACCTGAAGCAAGAGGTAATAAGACACTCTATGCAGCATGGAATGGAAAGAATTATACAGTAACATTTAATAAGTTATATGGAACTAATGGTTCAACAAATGATACTAATACTCAGGAGCTTTCTTTCGGAGAAGAAGAAGCGCTTAAAGCATTTTCAGTTTTATTCCCGGAAACAACAGGACCAAATGGTGCAGAGTTCCTGGGCTGGGCTTTATCTGAGGAAGCTGCAATTGCTCATAAGGTTACTTATACAGATGGACAGAAGGTAGTAGATATCAGTGAAGCTGATGATCCTAAAACAGAAGATAAGGATGAATCTGCTATAACACTTTACGCTGTATGGGATATCACAAAAGTGAATATAACTTTTGATGCAAATGGCGGTAAGTTTACTGGTGATAAGCAGACAGAAGCAAGACAGATTGATTATGCTACTTCACCAGCAGCTATATTTAGTGAATTAGAAAGTCAGGAAAAGAGACCTGTTTATCCAGGATTTACATTCAAAGGCTGGAGTACTAATAAGGATGCTTCGTCTAAGGATACATATCCTGAAAAACAGAGTGAAGATGCAACTTACTACGCAGTTTGGGATGCCGGTACTACGACATTTACATACTATGATAATGATAGCAAAGTAAAGAAAACAGATACAGTAACTTATGGAACTGAAGTTACTATAGGTAAAGTTAAGAATGAGCAGAATGAACTGGTGGATGTTCTTGAATCTACTGATATTCCTGAAGGCAAAGTTCTTATTGGATGGCATACTTCAAAAGCAACACAGAATCCAAATAATGAGATTACATTTGCTCAAGGAGAAAAGATTACTGTAAGTACAACAAATGCTGTTCCTGATCTTCATCCTGTATTTGGAGATACTAATAAGCATGTGCTTACATATAACTTAAATGGTGGTAAATTTGAGTTTAAACCAGAAGTACAAGAATTAGAAAAGGAAGAAAACAAGTATAGTAAAACAATTATAGGTACAAAGCCTGTAAAAGAAGGTTATGTATTTGCAGGTTGGGCAGAAGATGCAGAAGCAACATATGAATCACAAAATCTTATTCAGGCAGGTGAAACATATGAATATATCGAACCTGCAGAAGATATAGTTTATAGTCATGTTCTTTATGCAATCTGGAAGCCTGTTACATACAAAGTAATATTTAATGCAGGTAAGGTGCCTGTAGCTGCTGCTGATATAATCAATAAGGATGCAGCAGATAAAGGAACACCAGTATTAAAAGAGAAACTCGATGAGAATCTTGTGGTTGTTGAAGAAACATCAGATTCACAGGAACCAGCAGATTCAACAACAACTACAGCAAAGGCATACGCTCAGACATTTACATATGGTGTATCAGCACAGTTCGCTGATCCACAGTTTGACTATCCGGGATATACATTTAAGGGATGGTCAGATAAAGCAGATAGCACAGAAGTAGTATATAAGAACCGTCAGGCAGTCCTGAATATGGTTGATGAAATGGACGAAGACGCTGAAGGAAAGGCTAAAGAGAAAGAGCTTAATGTATACGCTGTATGGGCT
>DOVG01000203.1:5094-7502 GCA_003520205.1 Lachnospiraceae bacterium | reverse complement strand
CAATGTTTAATATATATCATGTGGGGCCTGCACAGACGAAGAATCCCGAAGAGTATGTAACAGAAGCATGCTTTCCGATTGAGTAATGAATAACTGACGCCGGGAAGTATTGTAGCTTCCCGGCAGGCTTTATATGGGAGGTTTCACATGGAATATATCAGGGTTACAAAAGAGAATCTTGAAGAGGAGCATATCTGCTGTGCTATATCAAACAATAAAGATGTGCAGGTATCATCGAAGAAGGCATGGCTTTTAGACCGCTTTGAAGAAGGGCTTGTTTTTCTTAAAAGTGAGGAGCGTGGAAAATGCTTTATTGAATATATACCGACAGAGAATGCATGGATTCCGATTGAGGCAGATGGATATATGTACATTGACTGTCTCTGGGTATCAGGTTCTTTAAAGGGTCATGGTTATTCTACCGATCTTCTTACTGCCTGCATCGAAGATAGTAAGAAAAAGGGTAAGAAGGGGCTTTGTATTCTAAGTGCAACAAAGAAAAAACCATTTTTGGCTGATCCAAAGTTTCTGAAGTACAAAGGTTTTGTTGTATGTGATGAAGCGGATAATGGGATTCAGCTTTATTATCTGTCGTTTGATGAAAAAAAGCAGGCTCCCAAATTTAAGGAATGTGCAAAGCATCCCCATATAGATGAGAAGGGGTATGTCCTTTATTATACGAGCCAGTGCCCGTTCAATGCAAAATATGTTCCGATTTTGGAGCAGACAGCAAAAGAAAATGGTATTGCATTCAAGGCAATACATCTTGAAAGCAAAGAAGAAGCACAGAATGCGCCTACGCCGATTACTAATTATGCGTTATTCCATGATGGGGAGTATGTTACCAATGAGCAAATGAGTGATAAGAAATTTCTAAAACTTGTAGGAAAGTGATATTCGTATAAGTCGGAAGACCACTCGTTATAAACGGAATCGCATATTTTGTCTACAATGTGGTTGTCAGGATAAAAAGTAAAGATCTATCCAATTTGGTAGGAATATCCATTCACTTTTGGATGATAAGTTGAAAAGCATCCAGGAAGCGATGGAATCAGAGATGAAAAAATACACTCTTAATGATTTAAGATCCGGAATGCAGGAACTGTTAGCAAAAGAAGCTTAACAATGAGGCTCTGAGGTGTTTACTTCAGAGTCTTTTTTTACATGTGGATTGTAGACAGAGAGCCAAACGAGTGTTATTATATAATGTTAGTTGAGGCTAACTGAGGAGGGCTTAAGTATTATCTTGATACTTGAATGTATTGTTATTTGCTTCATTCTATTCCTGCCATGTGTTGTGGTCATTGCAAGACTTAAATGATACATGGCATATTGCACAGAGATTATACTCTGGCATCAGGCGGAAACATATGTGACTACTGGATTGTACCGGATCAGATAAATAATCCGATGTAGACAGATCATGAAGTCAGGAAATCGAAATTCCATTGGGATGTTTACCAAAACGGATATTTTCGGCTTGTTGATCAAGGCTAGGATAATATAAAATCGGAACATTATGGGGCAGATGTTTATGTTCAAGGAAAAGAACAAAAAAAGGAATGCGGAAAATCCCGGATTGGTATCGCCGAGAGATTAAAAGGGACTTTTTGCTGAATGGTAAGGAGAAATTAAGATATGAATCGTGGAAATGTAAAAAAGTGTTTGTATTTTGGCACAGTTGCGTTGTTCTTGTGTGGAGTCGGCGACTGGCTGTTGGGATATGTTCCACTTGGCGGAGAGCCAATTGTGTTTGGGTTTCTTAATTCCAATATCGTGAAGGTTCCGTCATGGTTTTATTTGACCTCTATGGCTTTGGGAATTCTCTCCGGCTTTGGCTGCATGGCTTATTCCCCGGTTATGGTCAATATACTTGGCGACATTGGAGCAAATCGTCACCCTAAAATGTACAAAGTGTTTCGTTTTGGATGCATCTCCGCACCGATGATGTTTGTATCGTTTCATACGGCTTGCTGTCTGGCTGCGCTGTTTATGCAAACCGCGATAAAAGCGGGAATAGACGCTGAATCAGTGGACAGGGCATTCCTCATACCGGGGGCTGCTGCGCTCGTTCCTTTCCTTATATGGTGCTTTATCGTCGATATCCCCATTACGATAGCTTTTATGTATTTTGTTTGGAAGGGAACAATGAAGCTTCCGAAGGTGGCAGTTTTCATGAGTCCCTTAGGATTCAGTTTTCTGACAAAAATCATCTATGCGGTCCTTATAGCCATTGGCCTGGAACAGTATGCCTTTTTGGCAGGTTGCGGAGAATCTTGGGGGCATGCGTTGATGTGCTTGGCCTTCTGGAAATCATATAGGACTTACAGAGATGAAAAATGATAAGTCAGAAGATAATTCTGCTTCGGAAGTTATATCGTTCCGTAAACAATCGGTCTAAGACCAAA
>DOVG01000203.1:0-4965 GCA_003520205.1 Lachnospiraceae bacterium | reverse complement strand
AGATTGAACTAAGTCGCGTCCGGGTGGTGTGGAAACTGTATCCATACTTTTGCAGGAGTGCAATTAAGAGCTGAGTGCAACAGGCAGATGAACGAGTCGTTCCAAAGGAAAGTATAAACCTTACGAATTGATTACAAAAGAAGGGTATGATATAGTTATGTCTGTGTTAAAGAAGAATAGATAATGAATGGTGATTAAGTATTATATGATTAGTAGTGTATTTAGACAAATGTCTCCAGAGGAGATGAATATAGAGGAAATAGCGGATATCAAGATGATCCATATCTATGATCTCACCGGTTCGGCGAGACCAGATGAAAAGTATGGAGTTACATCTGTGCTGGTTAACTATGGGGATAATACTCAGCTTAATTATTCTGAGAATGATTTTTGCTTTAGTCTCTTTGTTAATAAGCTATTTGAGGCTTATAATACGGCGCAGGATAAGTCGTCCATCATTATGGATGATACTACTCGAGAGATTATGGAGGCAGGTGAGGTTCCGAGACATGAATCTATTCTGAGTAAGTATTATGATTCAGAGAAGCTTAGTGAGCCTGTTCTTGTAAATGCTTCAACTCTCAGTAAGAGGTTTGCTCCTCTTGTAGAGTATCTGGTAGTAGGCCTATATAAGACTATGGGAACAGAAGTTGAAGTGATAGATAGAAAGAGCGGATGGCGCGGTGCAGGAAGACTTATCATTCGTGTAGGTGATTCAAACAGGACGATATTTTTTAAGGCGTTTGAGATAAATGATAGTACATTTTCGATACGGTTAAATGGCTTTCTATCCTTAAATGGTGATCTTCTTATAAATGTTATCCTGTATGATGATTCAATATCTATCTCATATAAATCTGAAGCGACATTTATAGAAGGAAGTACTTCTTTTAAGTTCAGTAAAGAGAATCTTCGAGAAATGCACCAGATACAGAAAGATGGTGAACAGATTTTTTATGATGTAAATACGTATGAGAATACATTTTCTGAGGATTCGAACCTTGAGGATAATCTGTCTGTTCTGCACCTGGGACTTCTACCTAGAGATCTTAAGCCGTGTGCGATGTATAAACTTCCTATGGGTCTTACATTTATTATGTATGATGCAGTTGAAGCAAATGAACATGTAGAGGTTCAGACTTTCTGTGGTGCTTTTTTGTGGCAGGAAGCGAGCTGTGCGGACTTACGAGGATGGACGGTGATAAAGAGTCTTCAGTCGGGGCTCTCTCTTAAAAATGAAGCATTTAGAATACTAAATCTAAGTGATAATAAGGAAAAGATTCAGACCTCTTTCTTTACGGGTACAGGAAGTAGATATAAAGAGGAACTGGAAGGAAAATATATAATTAGTAGTTTGTTATAAGAAGGAAAGAGTGTATATATTATGGGGATATGGTCAATACTTGAAAAAGACGAAAATGCAGAATTGATAAATAATGTAGAACGTGAGCTTCGTTCTGACAGAACCTCTGGTGCAACGGAGTTTCTAAGTAGATTTATGTATCTAAAGACTAATCCGGAAAGTCGAGTGATAGAACCTTTTGAACTTTATGCTTCTGCTGTTAAGGTTCTTATGGAAAAGAAAACTCTTGACTCAGATAGTTATACTGTCGCTATGAAATATGGTGAAGAGATATATTCTGCAATGTTTCCTTTTGGGGAAAAGACTCCTTACTTCGAAGAGTTATGTACTATCTTCTTAGAGATGTTTGATAGAGATGGAGTAGTTTTTAGAAAACTATTTAATGCAACAATTTATGATCTCTTTAATGATAAGTATAACTTTGTGAAGTGGATTAGATGTATAGCAGGTAGGCCGGAGGCTGGTTTTATTGAAGCATATATTTCGCCGTATGCAACTGAAGCAAGAGTATATTTTCTTGATGAGATTCCATTTACTGCAAATCTTATAAATGTCACCAAAAAGCTTCAGGTGTCGGCTGATAAGCAGGCGGTATATGACGAAGAGTTGGGAAAACTTCGTCATATGTCAGGTATATATGATGTAAATGAAGCGACTCTCCTAGAGGCAGTAAGAAAGATTCAGGCAGCTGAGGTGCTCCACGACAGAGTTTCAGAACTTATAAAAGTTGTGGAGGAAAGAGTTAGTATACTTGATGCAACTTCAAGGAACTCTGTATTAGAAGTGAAGTCCTCGTGCGAAGATGAGGTTAAGAAGGCTAAATATGAGCTTGAAATAATTGATGAGAAGCTAAAGGCGGCCTACGATGCTACGGTAAATGAACAAAAACAGGTTGTTCTCTATGAGAAGAAGAAACTTCTGGATGATACATTTGCAGAAGCGGAAGAAAGACTCAGTCAGCTTAAGCAGGCGGCCGAGAAGACGATTAACACAGTAAAGCTCGAGATGCCAGAAGGTATCACAGAGATTAAACTGGATACGAAGCAGACCGTAGCTACGACGAATGTTCAGCCAAGTGCATCAGGCATAAATGTGGTAAAGAATACATCTAAACCTGGCTCCTCTGGATATAATGATACTATAAGTAGTGCGGTTGATTATTTAAATGCATCTAATGATTATGCAAATATATATGAGCCACAGGTGGCGGCAGAAGATAATGATGTGGAGATACCTGATGTAAATCCACTGCTTGATGAAACAAGAAGCTTCTCTGAAAGACTTGAGGAAGCTATGAAGAAGAAACAATACATGGTTGCTATGGGAGAACATTTTCATAAAATGTTTGATGATGTTTTGATAGCGGTTATGGAGAATTCAAATCCTTACTTGATAGGTCCTTCAGGATGTGGAAAAACCTTTATGGTATCTCAGATAGCGAGAATCCTTGGTATGGACTTTATCGATATCGGATATATAAATGAGGAGTATGACATTCTGGGCTTCCAGACTGCCAACGGTGGTTATAGCCGACCAAACTTCTATAGGTGTTATAAGTATGGTAAGATTGCCTTCTGCGATGAGCTGGATAATGGTAACAGCAGAGCGACCGTAAAGCTTAATTCATTTCTATCGAATCTTAAGGAAGCAAGCTACAGTTTTCCAAATGGAGAGAATGTACGACGTCATCCTAACTTCAGAATAATCGGAGCTGGTAATACAGACGGAAATGGAGCTGACAGTAACTACAACTCCAGAGAGAAGATAGAGGAGTCTGTTCAGCAGAGATTTACACCGATATATATCGGTTATGATAATGAGGTTGAGAAAAAAATTCTTGCAGATTATCCGGATTGGTATTCATTTTTGGTACTATTCAGAATGGCTACTGATGAGTGGGGCAGAAATAATTACGGTGATGCGCCAGGTATCATAACTACAAGAGATGCTACAAGAATTAAGAAGTATAGGGATAACAACAGCTTTGATATGGAGAAAATACTTGAGTATGAGTTTATCCAGACAAAGGATATAACATACCTTGCATTTATCGAAGATCATATAAGGAAGAATATAGCAGGATATGGGAATGCGTCGACAATCTTCAATGCATTTTCCAGTATGATTAATTCAAGAAGAGGTTAATATATGAATGGGACAGGGGTGAGTCCTGAAGAATGTAAGTACCTGGATATAATCGAGAGTAAGAACCTTACGGAGTATAAGATGTACTTTGGTTCTATTGGTGAGGTGCAGAACTTTCTTCGCTATGATCCTGATATTAATTCAGAGATTTTTTATGAACAGAAGAGTAAGTCATCTAGTGTTGCTTTTGCAGGTGCGCCGCTTGAGGTTGCTATTCAGTATCTAATAGGCGGATATAGTGAGAATTTTGATCAGTTTCTATCTATGGCTAGGCAGCTTGAGCAGATAAATAAGAAAAAAGCCAAGGTTCGAAAAACTACTACATCCTTTGTAGGACAGAGGCCAAATGTTCCTGCCTATATAGCTGGTGCTCCGAAGAATATGTACAGGCTTGAAAGAACAGAAGAGAAGAAGCTGAAGAGAATATGGATGAAGGTAACCTACGAGTCATCCACAACCGAGGAACAGATTAGAAACCGAGGAATCATTGCACTGAATCTTATCAATCTGCTGGAAATGAATAACTACATGGTGGATTTTAGACTATTCGAAGTGTGTAATGTAGATAATGAAATATTCAGATGCGAGATTGAACTAAAGAAACCAGGACAGATTCTTATGCCTAGACTTTGTTACTATCCTATGTGCGGCAAGGAGTTTGTTCGAAGGGTGCTTTGCAGAATTAAGGAGTCTATGCCATTTAAGTGTGGCTGGGGACTTAGTTATGGAGTAGTACTAAGTGAAGAGTATACTCGAATGATCATGGATTTTCATGATAAAGATATATACATAGGTTCCCCTAGTGAAATGAATATAAAAGGCGAAAATATCTATGAGGATGCTGATACATTTTTAGAAAAGATAGGTATTGGTGATAAGATAGTGCTGCCTGTCTATTCAAAGTAGGAACATCAGATATTTAGAATTATAAAAGGATTACAAAATGGATGATTTAACTTTACTTAGAGAACTTTGTGAAAATCCAGAGTTATATCTGGAGGATAAAGATAGAGAATTATTACAGTCAAATAAAGAGCTTCTAGATATCAGTAAGGCGAATAGTATTACTGTGTATGGTACAGATATTCAGAAGAATATGGCCGAACTGTCAGAAATGATGATCAAAAGTATCGGTGAAACTAATGTTGATGAAATAAGTGATATTATAGATCAGACGGTGACATATCTATCTGATGCGGATGAAAAAGCAGAGGAAAAGAGCTTCTTTCCTTGGAAGAAAAAATCAAGTTCGCTTACACTTCAGAACAAGTATGATGTGGTATCTCAAAATGTAGAAAAGATTGAGTCTTCACTGGAAGCTCATCAGATTCGTCTTATGAAGGATACAGCGATGCTGGATCAGATTTATAAGATGAATCAGGAGTACTTTAAGCTTGTGAATTACAAGATAGCGGCTGCAAAAGATAAGCTGGAGCAGATTCAGCTGGGGGATTATC
>DOVG01000178.1 GCA_003520205.1 Lachnospiraceae bacterium | reverse complement strand
TGTGACGTAGTCACAAACACAAAACGCGAAGCGTTTTCAAGACTGCGAAGCAGGCTTGCTTGATCACTCTGTAATCAAGGTGCATCGTTGCTGTCTCTCGCGACAGCTTGTTTATAATACTACTTTGATTTGGGAATGTCAACAACTTTTTTTAATTTTTTTTAAAAAATTTTTTTGGCGTTTTTTCCACCCGCTTTAACCCTTTATTTTTCCTTGATCAGACCAAGGTTATAACATTCTATCAACTCGAACAAATCAGCTATCTGTTTCTTAATCTCATCCCCCGAATCTGTATCCACTACTCTAAGTCTTTCCGGCATTACCTCAGTTACATGTATTTCAGGTGAATTCTCTTCCCCTTCCATGTATGGCTTATGTTCCGCAAGAGCAAGGTGATGTGAATTAAACAGCAATGTATATCCGGCTATCCCTGTTGTCTCATGATAAGCTTTGGAAAGGCCTCCGTCTATGATATAAAGCTTCCCATCCGCCTTGACCGGTTTTTCTCCTTTCTTCACAAGCACCGGCATATGTCCATTTATGATATGCGCTCTTTCAAGACTCATACCAAATTCTTCAAATATCTTATCACAATAAGATGCCTGCTTCGAAAATTCGTAATAGCTGTTGTTTTTTTCTTCACTCAGGCTTTTATCTTCAAGGAATATCCTCTCGAATATCGCCATCCTGTCTCTTCCGAACAGCGGAGAAACCGGACCATTCCACAGATACCACATAAGATCGAGAGAATCCGCTTTCCTCGGATCATCATCTTTAAGAAAATATGCGTCAATCACTTTGGAATTCAGATAATCCATAAGTTTCTTTCCGGAATAATCCCCATCCGCTAATTTCCAGGTATGGAATTTTCCATCTTCATCCATAGGTATACATCCGTGGAACAGAAGATTATTATTATAAATCTTGTACATTGACCCATGCGAATAAAGAAATCTGATGTGTTCCTGAAGCCTCTCTGAGTGTCTGAAGGAGTATCTAAGGTATTCTATTAATTCCCTCTCAACATCTGTAAGCTTATATGGATCATCCCAGTCTACAGTCGGGAAATTTGTATCTAGTATCGGATATGTCTTATCCCCTATTCTAACAGTTCCTTTTTCCACATCAATCTTATCAAGCAAGAGTCTATCATCCTGCTCATATTCAGGGTGTCTTTTTATAAGCTGCCCCTCAAGCTTTAACTCTATTATAGTAATAGCCTTATACATTTTTGCGACAAGATCAGGATTAACTGAATCATACTTATTATCATCCAGAAAATGTGGTCTAAAGCACGCACATTCATCATTTGCATACACCTCAGCCGCAAACATCGAAAGAGGTCTCAGATTGATTCCGTATCCATCTTCTAATACATCAAAACTGTTATAGCTCGTAGCTATCCTCAGAACTGTTGCGATAGAAGCCTCATTTCCGGCAGCGGCTGACATCCAGCTTATGTCATGATTTCCCCACTGAATATCTACATCCCTAAAGCCCATTATCTCATCCATAACATAATCGGCTCTGGGTCCTCTATCGAATATATCTCCAATAATGTGCATCTTATCTATAAAAAGATTATGAATCAGATTACACATCGTTATTATAAAATCGTCTCCCGCATTAATCTCTATTATTGCATCTACAAAGCCCTTATAATACTTTGCTTTGTCAATAGAGTCATCATCAGCATTAATTAATTCATCAATAGCATATCCGTAGTCATCCGGCAGTTTTTTTCTGACCTTTGATCTTGTATACTTTGAATCAGCGATACGGCAGAATTTGATTAGACGCTCGATGGTATCACGGTACCATTTATCCCCTTCCTCAGTTCCCGGCACAAGAACCTTACGTCGCTTCAGTCTGGTCAATGTTCTATCGGGATAGTAGATAAGATTTGCGAAGGAAAGCTGTTCTTCATAGCTCATTTCCGTACCAAATGCATCTCTTATCTTGGCAATCACAACTCCCGACGCTCCTCTTACCAGATTTCGGAAGCTTTTATATTCACCATGGATATCAGAGAAGAAAAATTCATTTCCCTTAGGAAGAGAAAGTATAGCTTTCAGATTAATGACTTCAGCCAGAGCACTCCTTTTAGTCGGAAATTTTTCATTTAATAGTTTTAGATAATCTAAATCTCGCGTCATACCGATACCCCCCTGATTTAAGTATTAAAAATTGGGGACCGAAAAGAGCCCCCAATATTAATTCCTCAAAGAATTATTTGACACCATTTGTCAAAACCTTTAACAAAAGATTATATTCATTAAGTTTTACTAGTATTTCATTTTCAGCTATCATTGCATCGAATTCATTTCCAAATGCTATACTTGCTATAATCATGAATATCCAGACCACTACAAGCCCAACTGCAATTCCAAGAACCATACCAAAAAACCTGTCAAGTCCTGACAGTACCGGATCCTCTTCCATGGTTTTCCTGATTATAAGACTAATTAAGAACAGAATGATTCTGGCCGCCAGGAGTGTAGCCAGAAGCCCTATCGCATTTATAGCAAGCCTTGCTGTATATCTGGCAAGATATCTGTAGAAATTATCAACTCCAAGCAAATCATAAACGCCATCATTGTTATTCTCTATATATAATCTCTTAAAATAATCAGGGAGATTCAGAGCATCTATCCTCTGAACCTGAGTGGCTTTATCCGGATTATTTTCCATTATATTTCTGGTTTCTTCTTTAGAAAGTCCAGAAAGATTCTTAGTAACTCCCGAATCCTTCAGAGACTCTTCAACTGATTTACGGGTATCAGCCTCTATCTTTTCATATACGCGCTGTTCTATATACTCATCAATCTCTGTATTTTCCACGATAAGAGAACTAACATAAGGGCTTGCCACATATGTCACGGTTAATGATATAACTACTGCCAGGAAACCAAATAATGTTTTGAAAAGACCTCTCTTCAGGCCTATCAGCGCACTAAGCAGAAGTATAGCAAATATACAGAATATAAAATAATACATCTATCTATCCTCTGTTCTAAGCCTGACTGTTTCTGTTTTATTTTCAAAAGTTACTATATACTCGTTATTCTTTGATGACGGAATCATTGATTTAACCATTCCATCAAATGTATATGAGAATTTAGTTCTCCCGCTCTTATCAATAATAAGACACTGATTCGAACCTGTTATTATGATTTCATTAGCGTCTGCATAAATCTTCTCATAGTCCATACTAAAAGCATATTCAAATATCTTCTTACCGGACAGATCATAGACAGTCATTATATAATTCGACGATTTATCGCTGTCACTGTTAGGTCTGACAACTCCAAGAAATTCAGAGGAATAGAACACACTGGATGCCTCTCCTCCGTACTCGGTTTTTCCTCTTTCAGACGGTTTCTCCTTCATGTTATAAAGAAGTATCTCTTTATCTGAAAAAGCTGCTACTATATCGTTTGTCAGAAATTCCACTTTCGGAATAAACTCTTCATCAAAAGAATATCCGCCAACCATACGGTCGGCATTTTCATTCTGTCCAACTGTACCAAAATTATACGCAGTCAGATTGTTCTTGATATTTACCCCGTCGAGCTTAAAATAGCTGGTAAAAAGCTTCCTTCCATCGTCAGATATGGATATATCCATAGGGTATCCACTCTTGTTGATGGACGTCTGCATCTCGTAGACAATATTTCCAGTCTTATCATACATATTAATATAGTTAGTTTCGTCTGATTCAAGTATAGCAGCAAAAGCCCCCTGCTTAGCAACATCTATATCGCATATAGCATAAGGCATATTAACTGTACTTATAGGTCCGTCTATGCCAAATACAGCTACAAGATTACCACCCTTATCAGCTACAACAGCATAATCCCCACTGGACTCTGCAATAGGTACTCTGAAATCATTACCTGACGTCCAGACAGTATCTCCATTACTGTCTATATAGGAAACGCCATCCGGAGTATATCTGAGAAGATTTGCCCCAAATTCCAGATATTGGGCATTTGCCTCATATACAGTTTCTGCAGACTTAACCACCTTTATTCCATTATAGCTTCGCATCTGGCTGAATATATATATGCCAGCTATAACTACAACAAGAAGTGCCACTACTACAAAGCCGGCATTTATACGAATTCTGCGATGCTCTCTAAAGCGATTCTGGTTTTCCTGTCTAAGCTCTTCTGAGCTGTCAACATGTATTACATTGTCACGATTCATTTCTGACATGATATGTTCCTTTTATTTGAGATGTTCTGCCTGAAGTGCTTTATTAACAGCACTTATAAGAGCATAGGCCGATGCTTCGATAATATCTGTATGGATTCCTGCTCCATAAGTTACATCATTTCTACCACTAACCTGAATAGCTACATATGCTACTGCCTGAGAATTAGATCCTCTCTGAAGAGCATGTTCATCATAGCTTACTATTTCGAACTCAACAGCAAAATGTCTCATTATGGCATTACTTATAGCATCAAGTCTACCATTTCCCTGACCATGATATACTTTATGAACTCCGTCTCTCTCTATTGTAAGTTCACATCTGATTCCATCTATCTGCTGGAAATGGCATTCTATAAACTTAATCGGTGAATCAACATTTATATACTGATCCTTAAATACTTTATATACCTCATCAGGCTTAAGTTCCTTATGACCATGATCTGACACGCCCTTAACAGCATATCCAACATCCTCTTTCATAGCCTTTGGAAGAGTAAATCCATACTTAGTCTCAAGTATGAAGCCTACTCCACCCTTACCTGATTGTGAATTAATTCTGATAACATCGCCATCATATGTACGTCCAATATCTTCCGGATTAAGTGGAAGGTATGGTGTTGTCCACATCTGATCCGGATCTTCTTCACGCCACTTCATACCCTTTGCTATGGCATCCTGATGTGAACCTGAAAATGCAGCAAATACAAGCTTACCGCAGTATGGCTCTCTAGGATATATCTCCATTCCTGTAAGCTTCTCATATGTTTCCTGAATTCTTGGCATATCTGAAAAGTCAAGGCATGGATCTACACCATGTGTATACATATTCATGGCAAGAGTAATAACATCCACATTACCGGTTCTCTCACCATTTCCAAAAAGTGTTCCCTCTATACGGTCAGCCCCTGCAAGAATACCAAGCTCTGCATCAGCTACACCACAGCCTCTGTCATTATGAGGATGAAGTGAAAGAATTACATTTTCACGATACTTCATATTCTTACTCATATATTCGATCTGACTTGCATATACATGAGGAAGTGACATCTCAACTGTTGCAGGAAGATTGATTATAGCCTTTCTATCCGCTGTTGGCTGCCATACATCAAGCACTGCGTTACATACCTCAAGAGCATACTCAGGTTCTGTACCTGTAAAGCTTTCAGGACTATATTCAAATCTATATTCAGCGCCATCTTCATCGGCCAGTTTCTTCAGAAGAGCTGCACCGTCTATTGCTATCTGTTTTACTTCTTCTTTAGACTTCTTGAATACCTGCTCTCTCTGCGCCACGCTTGTAGAGTTGTATACATGAACTATTACATTCTTAGGGTTAGCGCCTCTAACAGCATCAAATGTTTTCTTTATAATATGTTCTCTCGCCTGTGTAAGCACCTGTATAGTAACATCATCAGGAATCAGATTTTCCTCAATAAGCTTACGGCAGAATTCATATTCTGTCTCGCTTGCAGCCGGAAATCCTATCTCTATTTCTTTAAATCCAACTCTGATAAGTTCCTTATAGAACTCGATTTTCTCATCAAGACTCATCGGAACTACAAGCGCCTGGTTACCATCTCTAAGGTCAACACTGCACCAGATAGGAGCCTTATCTATATATTCTTTCTTTACCCACTCAGTACATTCTACTGGTGGCATAAAATAACCTCTTTTGTAATGCTCATAATTTTTCATGACAATTACCTCCAACTTATTTATTTTACTATTTTTTACTATAATAATCAAGGATTGCGACATCCGACAGTGTTTTCATGAGTTAATGCAATTGCTGAACCCGACTGCTTCGCAGTCTTATGGCTTTTCAAGCCATTTGTTCAGCAATGATTAGGCTTCGCCTAACTCATAAATAACAAAACGTCTCCACAAACCTGACGGTTTGTAGAGACGTGAATTCACGCGGTACCACTCTACTTCGTGTGACTTGTCACACGCACTCATCGGTACGGATCTGATTTTACAGTTCTTATACCTTTCCTCTGTAACGGGAGGAACCCGGAACGGACTACTTAAACTTTTCACCCGTCAGCTCAAAGGCGAGTTCAGAAGGCTTCCTTAACTGTCTTGCAGCAACCGACAGCTCTCTCTTATAATTTCACCTGCTTACTATTCCTCATCAACGCTTTTGCTGGTTATTTAGTTGTGATATAAATTAGCACAGCTTAACCGGGTTGTCAACCATTTTTATTTTTCTGAATCAGACTTTCCAGTATTCCATCTGCATAGCTTAATTCTTCCTGGGTTATTCCATTTCTTGAAAAACCGGCGCGTTCAAGTATATCAGTCATACGCGTTCTGTCAGACTCAGATGCCGATATCAAATGTTCCATCTGCTCTGCATAATTCATCTTGGTTCTTAAGCTCTTATCTTTCTTTCTCCTTTTTCTGATAAAACGCGAATACTTCAGAATCAGCTTATCTGAAGGTCCTGCCTTGCTGTAATCTATATGATATTTTATCTCCGGATAAAATCTGTACATTATATAGCCTAATATCGAGAAGATAAACAGCACAATAATAACCACAGCTGCCTTCTTCATAAATGAATCCACTCCGGATATATTGAACTGATTTACATTATTGGGCTCTCTTTCTGCACTTGTATCTTCTCCATCACCAAAAATGTTATTAAAAGACTCCCAGAAGCTACGATCATCTTCCTCTTCAAGAAGTCCTCCAGTTGGAGTTACTTCAACTACTCTCCAGCCTTTCCCTTTCTCATATACTTCTATCCAGGCATGTGCATCCGCATCGGTCGCATTTACTCTTACCGGAGCTGTCTTCTCACCAGTTTCATTAAAGCCCTGATAATAATCCTCATAAGATGAATCCTCCAGAAGCTCACCATGATCTACTACCTGATTAAAGGATATCGCATATCCCTCACAGTATCTGGCCGGTACTCCCAGTTCTCTTAGTATCAGAGTTCCCGCAGATGCAAAATGCGCACAGTAACCTTTTCTATTTTCAGTCAGGAAATAATTTACAAAATCCTGTCTCCACGGGGTTGCTCCCGGTCGTACAGTATATGGTATATTATCCTGATAATAATTTCTAAGGCTCTCTACCTTTTCCTCAACAGTATTTCCACCTATTCCTGCTTCTTTTATAAAGTTTTCAATAACCTCTTCATTTTGTTCCGGAACCCTAAGATAATCTTGATCGATTTCATAATCATCTACCACAACATTACTTCCCTCTAACAATGGGTAGAATTCGTAAGTGGAAGACTGCCTTGTAAATAACGGTCTAGCATCCCCGACACTATAATAAGGCTGATAAGGCAACAGCGGAGCTTCAACATTTGTTACCGTCATATGCCCCATAGCTGTATGCTCTTTTCCCTCTTCGAAGGCTTCTTTATATGCTTTTACCTCATCATCATATGAATTCTTATATATCTTCTTTGAATCCTCATCACCTGCACTAAGCCATTGATTTTCATAAGTAAGATATGTATCACCAGTAAAATTCTTGATATAAAGTGTTTTATATGAAAAAGGTGCATAGATAAGCGTAAGATCAGTCATATAATCAAGTCTTATAGAGGATACGCCACCCAGCTTACCAGTCGAAAGGCCACCGGTGTTGGGGTAGAAATCCAAAAGTCCAAAGATTCCCAGCATGATGAAATTCTGGAAGGTGTCTCTTGTTATCTCTTTCTCTTCACTGTCTTCCTGCTCTATATCATAGTACATTTTGTCATAAACCGTACTCATAGTTGCAACAGTTATAAGTACAAACATGAATACAATTACAAGTCCCTGCCATAGAGATTTATAATCCAGCGCATAGTTAAGTCCCTGCCTGGAACGTTCCAGCACATGATCACGCCTGCTGAGAAGGAAATGTCGTCCACACTTTAAAACATATGTCATGACTATTCCACCCAGAAGCATTATACTGTATATAGTTGCGGGTTCACGCTGCATATAGAATGCTATAACATTTATAGTCACTCCAAGAAAGATTGCGACCATGTATCTGGCACGACGAAGTATGTAGTTGTTAAGAAGAACATTCATGGCAACGCCTATTATGGACATGGATATAGTAATTGCCACGTATCTGTTGGATATCCGTTCATTGTAATATTGGAGACCATCTGTTTTAAAGTAAATAGATGCCCAGTCTATGGTATCATTTATCACTGCATAGAATCCCGAGTTGATGTAATCTTTAAACATAAACATGACAGCCGCATAGAAAATAAAGAATACCAGATAACCCAGATTCTCAGATTTCCACGAATGATAAAGAGCAGCACAAATAATGGCTGTAACCAGGATTACTATATTGAAAATAACCTGATTAAAGTCTATGTCAATCGCTGTTAGATAAGCACCGATTCCTCCCGCCGTGATAAGATATACTATGATTCCTTTTGTAATAAGAGTCAGATATCTGTTTTCACTAATCTCATAAACTGCAGAATCTATCTCTACACCTTTACATAACGGTACCGGTTCAGTATTCTCTTCATACCATTTTTTTCTTCCAACTTTTATTCTGTTTTGCGAGACTTTATTACTCATACTAATCAATCTTGTTCTACTACTACCGCATCCGCTTCACCATCACGCATGCACACATTTACATATGCCTTAAGCTCCGGCCTGATGCTTCTCATATACTGCTTTGTTTTTTCACTGTCATTATATATCTTCTCATAATATATATCTGAAAATGATTCTCTCAAGCTCTCCCTGCTCACTATCTGTCTTTCCTCAAAAGAGAATTTTCCTTCACTCCACCACATCAGACGAACATATGTCTGTTCTCTGACAAAACTGTCTACGATAGAATATGTAAGAGTAAGAATCTCGTCTACTTCTTCATCGCTTCCAGAAAGTTCTGTAAGAATTACCATCTGCTGATCAGACATGGAAACCCTGTCCTTTACCATAAGAATGTCCCTTTTGGCAGAAAGCTTCCAGTGAATACTCATCAGTTTATCTCCAGGTATATATTCTCTCACATCAGAAACATCCGAGAAGTCGTGCCCTTTCTTTATAGTTTCTTCACTTTCCGTCATTCCTTTTGACATATCTGTCAGATCGAATTCATGACTATTATCTATCTCAGGCAGCACAGATATTTCCGCCGACGTATCCACTTTCTTTTTCAATGATATAAAACCCAGAAGATCCCTTACTGTGATAACATTTATACTGTACTTATACATACCATTCATATAGTATCTGACCGGAATATTCTTTTCATAATTATTTCTTGCACTGCATGGCAAAGAAAGAATAGTAAAGCTCTTATCATTATAAAATGTATTCTCCGCATCTAACTGAACACATGTATCAAATGATACCATGAGTGAGCTGTTTTTTAGAGTAAGCCTGATAAAACCGATAGTATTTCTGACCACCTCTCTCTCCGGCGCCTCCAGCTTTACCTCAACAGCTCTGTATAAAAATATAAAAGCTAATATATCCAGAACAGGAGCTGCTGCAAGAATAGACAGAACAAGCATCATAAAATGGTTACGCAGAAAATAGTACATATAAACAGATATAGCCACCTGTACCAGATAAGCTATAATTCTTGTAGGATGTACTGTAGTCTTAAGCGGTTTTATAGACTTGTTTTTTTTGTTGTCTGCATTTAATTGTGACATATACAAAACCCTTATGCTATGACATAACGCATCTAATAGACTAATTTCTAGGTGCTCTGATTGATTGAACAAGCATCTTCATAGCGCCATTCATATCCATTCCCTGTGCACGTGCACGTTGTCCTAGTTTTACCCTGTGACCAAGGGTATCACGAACGACCGACTGAACATCTTCAGCTGTAACAAAATCCCTGCCTTCTATAACTGCTATGGCCTTTGCCATATTTAAAAGAGCTATCGTCCCTCTAGGACTCGCCCCCATAGAAAACATGTCATTTACTCTGGTCGCCTCAACTATATCTACTATATACTCATAAATCTCATCTCTTATAAACATATCATTAGCTTCACGTCTTAGTTCAACTAATTCTTCTATGCCAATAACCTTTTCTATCTTTGAAAGTGGATTCTGTGCATTTCCTTTTAGTATCTGAACCGCATCTTCATGTTCAGGATAGCCCATTGAAAGGCATACCATGAATCTATCCAGCTGAGACTCCGGAAGAAGCTGTGTTCCCGAAGAACCATAAGGATTCTCAGTCGCTATAACAACAAATGGATCCGGTAGTTTTCTTGTGACACCATCTACTGTAGCTGTTCCTTCCTCCATAACCTCCAGAAGTGCTGACTGTGTCTTAGGCGAAGTACGGTTTATTTCATCTGCAAGAAAAAGATTACAAAAAACCGATCCAGGTCTATATTCAAATTCCTTTGTTGCCGAATTATACATAGAAAATCCCAGAATATCACTCGGAAGAACATCCGGTGTAAACTGAACTCGCTTGTAATCCAGCGACATACTTCTGGCAAACGCAGTGGCAAGTGTGGTTTTACCAACTCCAGGAATATCCTCCATCAGTATGTGTCCACCCGCTATTACCGCCGCCAGAACCTTTCTTACTACATTTTCTTTTCCTTTTATTACAGAATTAACACTGTCCTGAACAACCTGTGTTTTTCTGACATCACTCATACAATAATCCTCCGATGTATTTCCGATTAACTTTGTCACTTATAGATTTAAATATACCATAAATACATAATTATATATATTAACATAAATCAATTTATATCAAAATAATTTATTCTTTATTACTAAAACTTCCTATATATAAAATACAAAAACATCCCACATGTCATTCTTCGGGCTAAAGCCCTTAGAATAACATATGGGAAAATCTAGTAATATATGCTAAAATAGGTATCGGTTTACAAAGTAAATCGACGCTATAATTCTATATAAGGAAGTAATATCATGCCACCTATTACAAATGACTGGGCTAATGCACTTAAACCAGAATACCGCAAAGACTACTACAAGAAGCTTTTCGAATTTGTCGGAAGAGAATATGCTTCAAATACAGTTTATCCACCGGGAGACGATATATTCAATGCTTTTCACCTTACTCCACTTAAGGATGTAAAGGTCGTAATAATAGGTCAGGATCCATATCACGAGCCAAATCAGGCTCATGGTCTATCCTTTTCCGTTAAACCCGGAGTAGATATCCCACCTTCTCTTCAGAACATATATAAAGAGCTGCAGGATGATTTAGGCTGCTATATACCTAATAACGGCTATCTGGTTAAATGGGCCAAGCAGGGCGTATTGCTTCTAAATGCTGTTCTTACAGTTCGCGCACATGCTGCTGCTTCTCATCAGGGAAAAGGTTGGGAAGAGTTCACTGATGCTGCAATAAAAATAGTAAATGCCGAGAATCGTCCAATAGTCTTCATGCTATGGGGCAGCTTTGCCCGAAGCAAGAAAGCTATGCTGGATAATCCTCAGCATCTTATACTCGAAGCGCCACATCCATCGCCACTCTCTGCTTACAGAGGTTTCTTTGGATGCAAGCATTTTAGTAAAGCTAACGAATTCTTAAAAGAACACGGAGTTTCACCTATAGATTGGCAGATAGAGAATCTGGATTAAGTACCTGTTTAACATAGTCAACAGTTACTTCGACCTTCTTTGCTATCTGCTCGATAGATAGTCCTATATCTGAATAAGCTTTTATCATCCCACGTTTTTCTATCTCGTCTATCCATTTTTCTGCCATAGTACCACCTTCCTTTCGATTGCCGGATTCTTCTCTTAAATGATTCTGCCAGCCTAATACAAATCTCTCATCACCAGTCATCGCTGATAATAATTTCAATACTTCATCCACATGCTTGGGGATATCTTGGGGAAATCCAGGATTCCCATTTTTCCTTCTGTCCACGAAATACTTCGCAACTATCTTGAAATCACTTTGGAACATATCCAACTGTTTATCTGACAGGAATGCTATATCAAAGACATGCATCTTATAATCGTTCACATATGGATAAAGACTCTCTGGAATATTCAGGCATTCATGCAATGTCAGATTCTTCTTCCATCTATATCCACTATAATTGAGTACTATAGAAACTATCGGATATATCCTGTCTACATTCTTATCTAAAAGCTGTTCCCTGTAATTCGCACCATCATATCCTATAATCCTTACTGGCATGAATTTGTGGTAATAATTCATGTTCTCTATTCCGATAGATGCTATACGAATTCTTCCATTATTCCATCCTTTAAGTATATCCCTCTCTTCTTCATGCAGTTCTCCATGTTCTGCCTTGTACTGGCTTATACGATCGAGTTCAACCAGTTCATCCTCTTGTACTATTCTATTTCCATTAAATAGAAGTACATTTACTATGTCCTGAAAGACATCATTATAATCTTCCAGCTTCTTCTCAACTAGATCAAGTCCCATACACTAGTCTCCTTTCGTAGTTTTAATAATCTCTCAAGCCACAAAAAGAAACTATCTATGAGCCTCTCAGTAGATAGGGATGTCTTATTCTTTTTTTCAAAGCGTCTTCCCTTCCACCAAGACTCTTCGGAAGTTCGCTTTAATTCAATTATAATTCCTTTTTTATAAATCTCAACAAAAATATCTTCCTTTGATTTTTTACCAAAAATCTGCCGGAATCCATGCTTATATTTTACACCAAAAACCAGATTTTCCAAAGTCTGCTTTTTATTTTTTTAAGAGCCGTCACACTATTTTAGTGCGACAGCCCTTGAATTATTTTAACCCTAATAAAGTTTAACCATAAAAATCTTTGATTATCCTAAATCTTTATCATTTTGTTTTAGCCTTTTTAGTGGTTGACCATTTTGAATAATAGTTCTTATTACTCACCAGTTTATATGATCTTACTCTTATATAATACTTCTTCTTGCTTTTTAGTTTTCTTATTTTCTTGTATGTACGATATGGATTCTTTATCGTGTATGTTTTTACACCCTTTTTAAATTTCTTATTAGTCGATACTTGAATTTGCCATCCATCTATCTCACCTACATCACCATTATTCTTAACATATTCCCAACCGACATTGAAACCTTTTTTCCTTTTCTGAACGTAATGTATTTTTGTCTTCTTTAAATTGTAATTCTTTACTTCAGAACCAGATGGCGCTTCTGACGGTTTAGTTGTCGGAGAAGTAACCGGAGTAGGCTTAGGTGTAACTGTCGGAGCAGATGTTTGTTTAGCTGTAATGCTAAATGTAACAGTAAATGAACAACTATATAAATTCTTTCCTTTAATATTTACTGAAGCTGTACCCACATTTATATTATTCTTATATGAAACTTCATAATACTCAGAACTGATTATATTACCATTTCTATCTTTAGCAGTCACTGAAGGTATTATTGCATTTCCTGTATATTCATATGTATCTGAAGAAATGATTACTTCTTTCATCAAAGGAATAATCTGGCTACTCTTTATATCTCCGCACATAGAACATGATTCGACAATACTTCCATCCTGTGTGGCTGTTGCAGGAGTAATCTTAGTAGAATAACTATGACCTGTAGCATAAATCACCTGAGTATCTTTAGTTGCTGAGCAAGTTTTACAGTGAATAGACTTACTACCATTTTCCGTGCAGGTTGGTTGTTTATCTATTGTATAAAAACTATCCCATTCATGTTCTTCAAGCATAGTACTAGTAGCCACATAAGTATTATTATTTTGATTATCCCAAGCATAACAATGCGTTATATATTTACCAAATTCATTATTATGATCGCTCCTCTTTATATGGCATGTGGCAACGCCATTCTTTATTGTAGCCTTATGCCAAATTAAATCATCCTGTCCATTTTTATCTGACCATGTGGGGCACTCTGCTTTAACTACTCCAACATTATCACTTACCTCAAATGAGACATCGTATCCATCTTTTGTTACATTATATATTTTGACATTTGATACTTTCGGTTTTTCAGTATCTTTTGCAATATTTACCGTTTTGACGTCGCCTATACGAGGATTATTTCCACTAGGAGAATTAATAGCATAAATAGCTATTTTTTGAGAACCCGATTTCTTTACAGTTATCTCCTTATCAAAACCATGATTACCAGAAATTCCCTGTGCCTTGTTAACATCTTCTCTATATGCATTAGCCTTGATTACATAAACCTCTGTTCCAGCTTGACCAGCTTCTCCACCTACATAAACATGTACATCTATAGAATCTGAAGGATTATCAGGATCATACGCCCATCCTGCCACTCTTATTTTTTGAGTTTTTGTTGAAGATGCAAGATCAAAAAAACCGACTGGATCTCTATTTTGATTAGCCAACTTATCTAATCTAACCGTATATAACATGGTCATAGGCGCGTGATCTAAATAATCGTCATTATGAGCACACCATGTTCCTCCATCAGCCGTACATATTACCACATGTCCCATTGTAAGCCACATAGGATTACCGGCTTTCATATCAGAATAGGATGGATTAGCTACTACAAGATTTTTGAACTCGTCCGAGTTTTTAAAATAGTTTAAAAGAGAAGTAGCTCCTATCCATGCAGCATTACCTCGTATTTCGCCCCCTTGCTCGTATATTCCCCATGAGTTATTAGGCTGTAAACCACCCTCAACAAGACATTGAGAAACAAAGTTAGCACAATCTCCTCCATCAGGATTATAATTATGAAATGCACTATTGTAACTTAATGCATATTTTCTTGCGTAAGCAACCGCCTTAGACGGATTATAAACAGTAGCAGCTTTAACGTTTTTTGTTGTTTCTGGAACATTTTGCACACACAATATAACCGCCAATAATACGGCAATAATTTTCGTAAGTTTCTGTTTCATCACATCACCCTCCTCGTATCTTTTTCTTTGATTGTACTCTCTCAAAATATTTTTCCTAATATGATTTGTTTTTTGCAGAAATTAGCCATTTTTTACTACTACACAAAAGTGAAACAAAATTGCGCTAAAATGAATAAAGTGTCATCGTCTGATGATTTCATATTATGTCTACTGTTGTAACGTTTTATAATGATAAAAAAAATTAAATATAGTTTTCATACATTTTACTCTGCCCATAAAGTTTGACCCTAAAAAACTTTGGATACCCTAATTAAAGGCATATCATAGCACTATTAAACGAACCACGATATGCCTTCATCACTATACAATTTAATTAATTTCTATGTTACATTGGGTTCAGATAAATCATTGACGTCATTTATACAACCTTTTTTCAAATTTTACACAGCGAATTATCTACCACAGCATAATATACTTCATATAATCAATTTATTACATATGCAGTAAATACAACAATAAATAAGCTAATTAAACACTTTTATTCCTTGAATACTTCCAAATCTATACGCAGACGTTAAAGCATATTCCGATCCTGTTGCAGAGTCAATACAAATAAAGTCACTATATTGTATATTATTTATATTTGCGCCATTTTTAATTCCTACAATTAATACCCAATGTTGGCCCCCTGAATAAGTATAATGAACCATTGTTGGCTTTCCATTTTTTAAGGCATTATATATTTCTGTCGCATTATATGAATGATAAGCACCTACTCTTCCCCAATCATAATGTGCTAATCCATCATAATAAAACTGCATCGGATTTACGTTTTGCTTTAACACTATACTTAAACCGATACCATATGCATAAGCACAACAAGGTCCTGAATAAGGTTGCTTTAATGATTGTGTCATATAATGTTGCAAATGTATCCCCGTTTGCGTACAATCTATGTAACGCGTTCCACCAACATCAAATCCTACACCTTTACATATCAATTTTATTTCTATCGCTTCTGCCTGAACACCTCCTCCAGTTGTTCCTGCTGTCTCTCCATTCTTTGCCCAACCTAGCCATCCCATATTAGAAACATGCATTCTGTAATATATATCAAAATATTTTGAAACATTTCCAACTAGCTTAATTTGAACAGCTTCTATAGCTCTCGCTTCGCCTGTAGTTCCCGCTATTTGTCCACTTGTGTTCCACCCAAGCCAGCCCTTTTCTGAAACATGAGCTCTATATTCAATGCCATTAGTCTTGTCAAAATTATTTAGATTAATTTTCAAACCTTCAAGACGTTTATTCTCACCAGTTGTCCCTGCTGTTTTACCTTCTACAACACTATTTTTCCACCCATCTGATTGACTATGTGCTTGATATGTTAATGAAGGCTTTTCAATCATATGTATCCCACCTACATCAATTGATACTCCTTTTTTAACAATTTTTATCTGAATAGCTTCCACTCTAAGTGACAACCCTTCTGAACCAGCAATCTCACCATTTTTTGCCCAACCTAGCCATCCAAAATTAGTAACATGAACTCTATAGTAAATATCATAGTTATTTATGTAATTACTAATTAATTCAATAGAAACTCCTTCTATTTGTCTTTCTTTTCCTTCAGTACCTGATAGTTCTCCAGACTTTTTCCAACTCTGCCAGCCTTCATTTTGTACATGTGTACGATATCTAACAATACTATTTCCATTTTTATCTTTTAAATGGATTTTTATCCCTTCTAACCTATAACCTTCTCCTACTGTCCCAGCAGTTTCTCCATCTTTTACAACTGACATCCAACCATGATTTTGAGAATGTGCTTGATAACTAATAGATGTTATTTTTTCAATTGGAGTAGGTGTCGCTGTAGGATTTGAAGTAGGAGCTTCTGTTGGTCTTGCTGTAGGAGTTTCTGTTGGCC
>DOVG01000037.1 GCA_003520205.1 Lachnospiraceae bacterium | reverse complement strand
ATGCCAGCCAGGAAACATAAGTACCGGCAGCTAGATTTCTTTTATAAAAATCCATAAGCGATGCCTCAAGATCTACATCCTGTGGAACTGTTCTTCCTTCTGATGTGTATTCCTCCGTCAATTGGTCTATTCTCATTTTTATAATTCTGCTTAATTCATTCTCCGACAGTTTTTTATAAACAATACCCATTTGGTTTCTTCCCTTTCGTACACTATCCTTCCAATATAGTTTTCTACTTAGAATTCTCATTTATGAATTTCTTTATATAGCTTTTCTGTGATATTACTCATATCAAGTATTCCTATTTATCTTATAGAATAAACATTTACAAACCACTTCTGAAACTAAATGATTTTGTTACAGAAAATCATCTCCATTATAACATGGAATCGACTTAATACAATGTCATCCCATATATTTTCTATGTGAATTATGTTTTAATTGATCTTTTCACTACGTATAATTAAAGGCTGATTCCTTACTGGAACCAGCCTTCATCATAATTACACTATTTAGTTATCTTCGCCTTCTTCGGTGCTTTGGCTTTCTTAATCATTTTCTTATACTTAGATACTTTCTTCTTGCTGAGCTTCTTAGGTAACTTGAACTTCGCTTTACTGTTGATTCCCTTGAAAGCATTTTTACCAATACTCTTAAGGCTTTTTGTTTTTATTGTTACTGTCTTAAGCTTCTTACAGCCCTTAAATGCATTCTTTCCGATACTCTTTACCTTTGTACCGATTGTCACTTTCTTCAGCTTCTTCTTACATTTTACAAATGCATTATCTGCTATAGATATTACCTTATAAGTAATTCCTTTTTTCTTTACTGTATTTGGAATCACTGCAGAAGTCTTCTTGGTACTTACTGGTGACAGAAATGCGACTTCAGGCTCTTTGCCAGCTTTGGTTATCTTGAAGTATCCTTTTGATGTTTTAAATGTCCAGCCTACTTCACCTTCCTTTGGTGTTTTGTCAGGGTCATTCGGATTAACATCTGTTACAGTGTCATCTTTGTTCGGATTATCAGTAACATTTCCCTTTGAATTATCTTCAAGCGCTGGTATTTCTTCTGTCTTTGTCTCCTTACATCTCTGACATGTAAATGTCCTGATTCCCTTCTCTCCGACTTTAGGCTCTTTAGTGACTACTCCTTCATCATACTGATGTCCCAAAGCAGGAATCACTTCTCCACCAGACTTATTCTTCTCACATCCACAGTGGGTATATTCTGTTCGGCCAGCCTCAGTACAGGTAGGTTCTATGGCAGGCTCCGTCTCCATCTCTTCATGATCACATTCTACAAACATTGCTGCAAGTATAAGATTTCCGCGGCTTCCATGAGGAATGATGATGTCTTTTATACTATCATCCCTCCACTTTACAAATATATTTCCGTCTCCCATTACCCACCATCCTGCAAAGCTATAATCGTCCTTATGTGGTCTTTTTATAAGTATATCCTGATCATCGCTGGTATAGCTTTCAGGATTACCATCCATAACTCCACCATCCAGTCGATATTCTATAGTGTATCTATCCTTATCATAGATACCATCCTTCCATATGGCTGTATATTCTCTGTCTCCTTTACTACCCTTTGGAATTATAAGTGTTTTTACAGGCTCAGTGCCTATATCTGTCCCCATCCATCCCAGAAATTCTTTATCTTCCTTAGTAGGATTATTTATCAGAATATCTTCAGAAAGCGATGTATATGTAACTGGATTATTCTCCGAAACTGTACCTCCATCTAGATCATAAGTAATATCATAATACTCTACCCAGTTTGCCTTAAAGCTTAATTTTTCTTTGGTACCTTTTTTAATTTTCACCTCTTTCTGAGGTACGTCACCATTTGATCCGGTCCATCCCAGGAATATATAGCCACTGCGGTTTGGATTTTTAAGTTCAAACTCATCTTCATATGAATAATATGTAGGATTCGAATTATTATATAAATATCCGCCATCTAAATCATAAGTAATTGGATATATCTCAATAAAGACTGCTGTAAGCTCTATATTTTCTGTTGTTCCCTCTGGTATAGTAATATCGCGAACGGCATTCTCATCAGGTGACTTAATCCATCCTACAAATCTATAACTATAATCAAGTCCCCAGCTGTCTTTAACAGGATTATCTATTTTGAGTGGAAGATCCGCAGCTGTATATCCGGAAGGTGCACTTACCATAAATCTTCCACCGTTCAGATTATAAGTAATGGTATATACCTTTAGCTGTTTATTTATATCTTCTGCGCTTTGTTCAAATAATATTTCTTTATATTCAAGCCCTCCTATGCCACTTTCACAGAGTGCCTTCCACTCTTCTTCAGTGCCTCCGTAATAGACCTTTTCTATTTCACTATCGCCATAAAATACACCCGTCCCTATTTTTTTCAGACTCTCAGGAATATATAAATATTTAAGATCTACACAATGTTGAAAAGCACGATTACCTAATTCTTCCAGTCCATCAGGTAATGTCAGAGCTACCAGATCGTAATTATTTGTAAATGCCTCTAAATTAATTTTCTTAAGTGTTGTAGGGAAATTAACATTTGTCATCTTTCCAGTTGATGCAAATGCATTTCCTTTGATTTCTGTTACCCCCTCTGGAATATCAATATTCGTTATGTTACAAAAATAAAATGTGCTGGATTCAATCCTTTTTAGATTTTCCGATAATTTGATATTAGAAAGGGCTTTGTCATTATAAAATGCACTTCCACCCAGAAACCGAACACTAGCAGGTAAACTAGCATCTTTTAAATTATTACATTCCTTAAAAGCTCCAGAACCTATAGATAATAATCCATCATTTAAATTTAAACTAGTAAGTGCTGTACCATAAAATGCTTCATCTCCTATAGATAAAA
>DOVG01000119.1:1842-3851 GCA_003520205.1 Lachnospiraceae bacterium | reverse complement strand
AGCTTTTAACAGGCAGATTCTTCCCACTTACAGCAGAGGATGAAGAGGGAAATGTTATAGGACATTTTATTATAAGATACCCAAGAGAAGATGATGACAGCAGTGTTAGATTCGGATTTGTAATAGTTGATCCAAAGCTTCGTGGAAAGGGGTATGGGCATAAAATGCTCCAACTGGGAGTAGAGTACGTAAAAGAAAACTTAAGTGCCAAAAGGATTGATCTTGGAGTATTCGAGAATAATGAAAGTGCAAAGCACTGCTACGAAGCAGTAGGCTTCAAGGAATATAACATAAGAGACTGCGAACTGCCAATCGGCAACTGGAAATGTATAGATATGGAGATGTTTATAAATGAATAAAGATTTTGATATAAGGCTGATAACTATAGAGGACTATGATGAGATATTTGCTCTTTGGAATGCTGCTGAGCAAAGCCGCAGGGCTCTGAATCCGGTGGATGACTCCCGTGAAGGAATTGACAGATATCTGAAACGTAATCCCAATACCTGCTTTGCTGCTGTGTCGGACGGGAAGATAATAGGTGTGATTCTTACAGGTCATGACGGCCGGCGTGCCATAGTTCATCACCTATCGGTGCATCCGGATTTTCGAAGGATGGGTATAGCTGAAAGACTTGTTTCTACAGCGGAGAAAGCACTGAAGGAAGAGGGAATACAGAAGATATTTGGACTGGTATTTAAGGATAATGACCCGGCGAATGCATTTTGGGAAAGTCAGGGATATTCCCTTAGGACCAATCTCAACTACCGCAACAAGAGCCTGAATGATGAGATTCCAGTGGGAGACTGAGATGAATATTGTAACGAAAGTAATGGAAAAGGATATATAAATGGATAATAGAACAGAAGCTACGGAAGAATTTTTTATTTTAGATGAATCATATATTGATGAAATGGCAGAGCTTTATAAGAACGCATTTGCCGGAGAACCCTGGAATGATGACTGGAGCGATAGAGTACAATTATATGAATATATAAAGGAGATATCCGGTGCGTATAACTGTCTTAATTATGGACTTAAGGTGGATGGTAAGCTGGTTGCTATGTCTCTGGGGATGATAAGACACTGGTGGGAAGGTACCAATTATAATATTGAGGAATTATGTGTCTCATCTGAACTTCAGGGAAAAGGCATGGGTAGTCGTTTCATGGAAATGATTGAAAGGGATATACAGACAAGAGGTGCAGTTGGAATCTTTCTTCAAACAGATAATGATAAACCTGCATATAAGTTCTATCAAAAGATAGGTTTTGGTAATCTGGGGGCGCATGTGAGTCTTTATAAAAGTCTCATTCAAATGAATGGAGGTAAAGAAAAATGATTATTAAAGATATAGATAAAGGTAAGGATTTTGATTGGGGCAAGACATCAAAAGATTATGCAAAGTACAGGGACATATATCCACAGGAGTTTTATGATTACATTTTAAATCTGGGACTTTGCAAGGATGGACAGAAGGTTCTGGATATTGGAACAGGAACAGGCGTTCTTCCGAGAAATATGTATAAATACGGAGCAACTTGGGTTGGAACTGATATAGCCGAGAATCAAATCGAGCAGGCAAAAGCTCTTACTAATGAGGTAGGGATGGATATAGAATTCTTCGCTTCAAAGGCGGAGGATGTATCATTTCCAGACAGGACATTTGATGTAATCACCGCTTGTCAGTGTATCTGGTATTTAAATCATGAAGTGACTGCTCCACAGTTTGCGAAGATGCTAAAACCGGGCGGACATTTCCTGATTCTCTACATGGGTTGGCTTCCTTATGAGGACGATATAGCAGGAAAGAGTGAAGAAATTATTTTGAAGTATAATCCTGTATGGAATGCGTATGGTGATACGGTTCATCCTGTCTGGGTGCCAGATCAGTATATAGAATACTTCAATCTGTTATCCCAAAAGGAATTCAGAGTTGATATTCCATTTACGCGAGAATCATGGCATGGCAGAATGCGTGCCTGCAGAGGAGTAGGAGCTTCTATGTC
>DOVG01000119.1:0-1717 GCA_003520205.1 Lachnospiraceae bacterium | reverse complement strand
GAAGAGTTTTGTGTTAAGCATTATGTGTCTATAGCAGATTTGCAGCTTAAGGCGGATTAGTAAACTACTGATAGTACTGCTTAAAAAGCTTCTACATAGGTAGCAATATAAAAAGGAGAAAAACTATGGTATTAGAAGATTTTACTGAAGAAAGAAATGCGATAATAAATCCTTGGGATATAATTAAGGAATTACCGGGAATTCCGAAGGTGGCTATAAGTTGCTACTCCCACGTTACATTTGAACGTATGCTGGATAGTTTTGAAGCAAGTGAAGTGGTTTATGTGCTAAAGGTTGCTAATCAGAAAATGCCAGTATATAAGGTTAAAAGAGATGGGAAGGAATATGTTTTATTTAACTGTGATGTGGGTGCCCCTGCTGCGGCTGGATGTGTGGAAGAACTCTATCAATTAGGAGTAGAAACTATTATTATATTCGGAACATGTGGAGTTCTTGATTCCAGTATAGAAGATTGTTCTATCATTATTCCTGATGCAGCGGTTAGAGATGAGGGGACAAGCTATCATTATGCACCAAGCTCTGAGGAGATAGAGGTTAATAAGACTATTTCAAAAGATAGTATAGCGGTTTCAAATATAATGGATACATTTATAGCCCTCCTGGAAGAGACTGGTATCCATTACACGATAGGAAAAGTATGGACTACAGACGCCATCTATAGAGAAACCAGAGAAAAAATGGAAAAGAGGAAAGAGAAGGGCTGCATATGTGTAGATATGGAGTGTTCAGCTCTTGCCGCAGTAGCACAGTTTAGAGGAAAAAATATGTTTTCGTTTTTCTACGCGGCAGATAGTCTCGATACTGATGAGTGGGACAGCAGAAGCCTTGGCAATTATGATAAGGTTGAAGAAAAGGATTCTATAGCTATGCTTGCTGTTCAGCTGGCAGATAGAATTCTGTACTACTCTACTACTCAATAAAACTGATCTCTTGAGTGAAAGTCAGGTAGAGGAGGTCAGGGCTGGTCTCAGAAATATTCAGCAGGAAGCAGAAATTATTGCTACAGTTCATGGAAATGTCGAACTTGACTATATCCTTGAGAGAGAAGACTAGCCGGCTGGGCAAGAAGACACTGAAGGATAAGCAGATAAAGCTATGAATTGATAGTGTGACTTAGAATATCTATATACTCCAGTGTAAGTGCTGAGGGACGAATGGTTTTAGGGAGAATGTATCCTATCTCCATATAGTCATCCACCTTTAATGGCTTTGCTATTATGTTTGGACCATTTAGCTCTTCATTTATGATTCCACTGCATATGGTATATCCATTCATACCTATAAGCATATTAAAGAGTGTGGCTCTGTCACGAACAATGATTTCTTTGTCTGAGTCTACGGTACTGAGAATTTCTTCTGAAAAATAAAATGAATTATGAGATCCCTGCTCGTAGGATAGACGAGGGTATGGCTTTAGATCATTAAGCGATAAACTCTTCTTTTCTGCCAGCGGGGATTTTCTTCCTATAAAAACATGGGGTTTAACTTTTATGAGTGAAGTGAATGTCAGATTATTATCTCTCAATGTTTTATTGATAACGGTATTATTGAATTCATTAATATACAGTATGCCTATTTCACTTCGTAACTTCGCTACATCGCGGATTATATCGTAGGTCTCTGTTTCTCTCATATGAAATTCATACTTGTCACCGCCCTCTCTTTTAAGCAGCTCGACAAATGATTCGACTACAAA
>DOVG01000236.1 GCA_003520205.1 Lachnospiraceae bacterium | reverse complement strand
GATACTCTGATCCCATATCTGAATGATTCAAAACAGTTAAGTGAAAAAAGAAGAGAAGAACTTTTTGATATAATAAATGAAGTTGCAGTATCTGTTTCAATAGGTATTAGAAGTGAGAAAGAAATAGATGATAATGGAATTGCAGTGATGGATTCGGCAGCTATGAGAGATTCTGTTCTTGGTTTAGAGCCAAAGGCTGATCTTGTACTTGTTGATGCATTTAAGATACCGGATATTGATATTCCGCAGATACCTATTATAAAAGGTGATACATTGTCTGTTTCAATAGCTGCAGCAAGTATAGTTGCAAAGGTTACAAGGGATCGTATGATGGATGAATATGCTTCTATCTATCCTGAATATGGTTTTGACAGTAATAAAGGATATGGGTCGGCTAAGCATATAGAAGCTATTAAGACCATAGGACCATGTGATATACATAGAAGAAGTTTTATAAAAAATTTTGTATAAAGAGATCAGAAATATGTATGAATCCTATAACAAGAGAAAAGTAGGAAAAGCATGGGAGAAGACTGCAAGGGATTACCTCAGGGAAAAAGGCTATATAGTTCTGATGATGAATTACAGAACAAGATATTCTGAGATTGATATTATAGCTGAAACTCGGGGGTTTCTTGTTTTTATAGAGGTAAAATACAGACGGGATATATCGAGTGGAGGTCCTTTTGAAGCTGTGGATTTTAGAAAACAGCAGAAAATAAGAAACGCGGCTCTCGAATATCTTATGAAAAATGGATATGATATTGATAAAACCAGTATCAGATTTGACGTAATCGGAATACTTGGTAATAGTATAGAACATATAGAAGGAGCATTCTGATGGCTAAGAAAATGGTTGCCATAGTGGGCAGACCTAATGTAGGCAAATCTACACTTTTTAACACACTTGCAGGCGAGAGGCTTGCTATAGTAAAAGATGTACCTGGTGTTACCAGAGACAGAATCTATGCAGACGTAGAGTGGTTAAATCATAAATTTACTATAATAGATACTGGTGGTATAGATACAGAAGCAGAAGATGTATTATATCGTTCCATGAGGGAACAGGCTGAGATAGCTATAGAAACAGCTGATGTAATACTTTTCATAACAGATGTTAAGTCCGGAGTGACAGGATCAGATATTCAGGTTGCCGATATGCTGAGAAAAAGCGGTAAACCTGTTATTCTTGTAGTTAATAAAGTAGATAACTACGATAAGTATGAAAATTATGTATATGAATTTTATAATCTTGGAATAGGTGATCCGTACCCGATTTCAGCTGCAAGTAAACTCGGACTGGGTGATATGCTTGAAAAACTTGTTGAGGACTTTGGTGATGTTAATGATGATGACGAGGAAGACGATACACCGAGAATTGCTGTTATAGGTAAACCTAATACAGGTAAATCATCCATTATTAATCGTCTTATAGGCTCTGAAAGACTTATTGTGTCAGATATAGCGGGAACTACCAGAGATGCTATAGATACAAGGATAAAGCATAATGGAAAAGAATACATTTTTATAGATACGGCAGGACTCAGGCGTAAGAGCAAGATAAAGGATGAGATAGAACGTTTCAGTATTATCAGAACTGTTGCTGCAGTAGAACGATGTGATATCGCTGTTCTTGTGATTGATGCTGAAGAAGGAGTAACTGAGCAGGATACAAAGATAGCAGGAATAGCTCACGAACGTGGAAAAGGTATGATCATTGTAGTTAATAAGTGGGACCTTATAGAGAAGGACACTAATACAATGAACAAAATGCAGAAGGAAATAAGACAGAAGCTGTCGTATATGCCATATGCAGAGATGATATTTGTTTCAGCTCTGACAGGCCAGAGACTGAATAAGCTTTATGATACTATAGATAATGTAGAACAGTTTGCATGTATGAGAATACAGACAGGTGTGTTAAATGAGATACTGACTGAAGCAGTAGCTGAGAATGAACCGCCAACAGATAAGGGTAAGAAACTGAGACTGTTTTATATTACTCAGGTTTCTGTAAAGCCTCCAACATTCGTTATATTTGTGAACAGTAAGGAATTGGCACATTTCTCATATATTAGATATATAGAGAATAAGCTCAGAGAGGCGTTTCTTTTCAAAGGAACTCCTATCCGTATAATACTTAGAGAAAGGAAATCAAAAGAGCAATGATCGTTATCAGAGTACTTTGCCTTGTAATAGGATACTGTTTTGGTCTTATAGCAACCGGAGTTCTGTATGGTAAGCTGGCCGGGGTAGACCTCAGGGAACACGGTAGTGGTAATTCGGGTACAACAAATGCCTTAAGAGTTATGGGATTCAAGGCGGGACTTGTTGTATTTCTTGGAGATTTTCTGAAATCATTTATTCCATGTCTTATCTGTCGTCTGATATTCAAGAATATCTATCCTGATACATATCTTTTGTATGTTATATATGTTGGATTTGGTGCGGTTTTAGGACATATATTCCCATTCTATCTTGGTTTTAAAGGCGGAAAAGGAATAGCAACTATCGGAGGAACGGTGGTTGGACTTCTGCAGCCGCTTATGATAATCATATTACTTATACTTTTTGTTAGTACTATTGCAATTACAAAGTATATGTCAGTTGGTTCTATATCCCTTATGGTCGAATTTGTTATAGTTTACATAATATTTGGGTTAAAGGGGCTGTTATGTTTTGATATGAGCGTAGCTCAGTCGAAAGCCGCCTTTATAGAAAGTGTAGTGGTTGCTGTTCTTTTTGCATCACTTGCTATATATAAACATAAGGCAAATATAATCAGATTAATTAATCATGAAGAAAATAAATTCCACTTTAAGAAGCAGGAGGGAGTTTAAATGAAGATATGTGTATTGGGCGCAGGAAGCTGGGGAATAGCTCTTACTAATCTTCTTGCAAGAAATAATAATGAGGTTACAGTTTGGTCCATAGATCCTGAAGAGGTATCTATGCTTAAAGAATTCTCTGAGCATAGAACTAAACTTCCGGGAGTAATACTTCCAGGGACGGTTGAATATACAACAGATATCGAGAGTGCTCTTGAGGATAAGGATATGGTTGTTATGGCAGTTCCGTCTCCATTTATAAGAAGTACTGCACATATGGCTGCTCCATATATAAAAGAAGATGAGATAATAGTAAATGTTGCGAAGGGAATAGAAGAAGATACACTTCTCAGACTTTCGCAGGTTATAAATGAGGAAATTCCTGCTGCGCAGGTTGCAGTTTTGTCAGGTCCAAGTCATGCAGAGGAGGTCGGTAAGATGATGCCGACTACTGTTGTAGTTGGAGCTGAAACCAAGGCGCTGGCTAAGAAGGTTCAGGATACTTTCATGACTGATAAGTTCAGAGTATATACCAGCCCGGATATGATAGGAATAGAGCTGGGCGGAGCTCTTAAAAATGTTATAGCTCTTGCTGCAGGTATAGCTGATGGTCTTGGATGCGGTGACAATACCAAGGCTGCACTTATAACAAGAGGTATACATGAGATGTCGGCTCTCGGAATAGCTATGGGTGGTAAGGCGGAAACCTTCTCAGGACTTTCCGGTACAGGTGACCTTATAGTTACTTGTGCTTCGCAGCACAGCCGTAATAGAAAAGCAGGATATCTTATGGGACAGGGAAAGACATATCAGGAAGCTATGGATATTGTGAAGATGGTGGTAGAAGGAGTATACTCCGCGAAGGCTGCCCTGGCACTTGCTCTTAAGTATGATATAGAAATGCCGATAGTAGAGAATGTAAATAAGATACTTTTTGAGGATTACCCTGCAAAGGATGCATTACATGATTTGCTTACAAGAGATAGAAAGAAAGAGATATCAACGCTTACCTGGAGAGAGTGATGAATAATATCGACGTAAAGCTGGAAGTATTTGAAGGTCCTCTGGATCTGTTGCTCCATCTTATAGAAAAGAATAAATTCAATATATTTGATATTCCTATTGTTGAGATCACAAGACAGTATCTTGATTATCTGGATTCCATGGAAGAAGAGAATATGGATGTAATGAGTGAATTCCTGGTTATGGCGGCTACTCTTATATCTATAAAGTCTAAGATGCTTCTTCCTAAGGAAGAAGAGGAAGAAGAGGAAGAGGATGATCCAAGAGCTGAACTTGTAAAAAGCCTTATCGAATATAAAATGTATAAGTATGCATCTCTTGAGCTTAAGGATATGTCACTTGATGCTTCTAATGCTTTCTTCAAGAAAGAAACCATTCCAAAAGAAGTAAAGGAAGTAAAGGAAGAGGTAGATCCAAAGGAACTGCTTAGTGATATAACCATGAAGCAGATGAGTGAGATATTTCATACACTTCTGAAGAGAGAGGTGGACAGAGTTGATCCTGTAAGAAGTAAATTTGGTACTATTACAAGAGATGAGATCAGACTTGAAGACAGGATGGTTGAGATAAGAAATGAGATAAAAGGTCTGAAAAGTATTAATTTCAGAACTCTTCTTGGAAGTAAGAGGGGAAAGATTAATCTGATAGTTTCGTTCCTTGCCATTCTGGAGCTTATGAAGACAGGAGTTCTTATCATAAGGCAGGAAGAAATGTTTGGGGATATTATTATAGATTCGCTGGAGTAGATAAATGAGTGATACAAATGTTAAAGCTAGTATAGAAGCGGTTCTCTTTGCTATAGGCGGGGCGCTGGAGGAAAGTAAACTGATAGAGGCATTATCTGATGAGGAGAATCAGTTCTCTAAAAAGGAGCTTAAGAAGCTTATAGCCGAGATGCAGGAAGAATATGACAAAGAGGATAGAGGTATAAGACTTATAGAACTGGATAATAAATATCAGTTATGTACAAAGAATGAATACTATGACATCCTGGCGAAAATCGTAAATATGCCCAAGAAGCATGTTCTTACAGATGTTCTTCTTGAAACACTTTCTATAGTGGCTTATAAACAGCCTGTAACCAGAGCTGAAATAGAAAAAATCAGAGGTGTTTCCTGCAGTCATGCTGTTAACAGACTTATAGAATATAATCTTATTATGGAAGTGGGGAGACTTGATGCTCCAGGACATCCGATACTTTTTGGTACAACTGATGATTTCTTAAGGAGCTTTGGAATCTCATCTATGGATGAACTTCCTGATATATCACCGGATAAAATTGAAGACTTCAAGCGACAGGCTGAAGAGGAAGCGGGAATAGAGGTAACTACCTAAATGATAGATGTTCTGATTTTACCTGTAATAGTAATTGTGCTTATAATACTATTCTTTGTTGAATCCCATCGTGAGCTTAATATGATCAGGACGACTGAATATATAATTGATTCAGACGTACCGGATGATATGAAAGGCAAGTGCATAGTATTTATTTCGGATTATCATGAAGCCGAAGATGGTAAGCATAATGATAAAATCATAGATATGATAAAAAAAGAGAGTCCTATGTGTGTGATTGCCGGAGGTGATATGGTTAATTCCAATGAAAATCCGGCAGATGAACATCCGTCTATTGAGCTGCTTAATAATCTGGCAGAAAATTATAAGGTATACTATGCCTATGGAAATCATGAGAAAAGGCTTGCTATAGATTATCATGAGGTTGGAGCCAAGTGGAATAAATATCTGACCCGACTTAATAAAGATATAGAGATACTTCAGAATAAGTCAGTAAAGCTGACAGATAATACATATCTGTATGGACTTGATATTCCGATTGAGAAATACGGACGTATCAGGTATCCTAAGTTAAGTGTTAATGAGATAAATGAAATGGTAGGTAGTAAACCGGAAGGTTCTTATACTATTCTTCTTGGGCATACTCCGGACTTTTACGAAGGATATGCAGAGTGGGGAGCGGATCTTATATTGTCAGGACATTTTCATGGTGGCATCATAAGGGTTCCCTTTATAGGTGGATTAATATCTCCGCGAATGTACATGTTTCCTAAATACGACTACGGCAGGTACAGGATAGATAAATCCACTATGATAGTAACAAATGGAATAGGACAGCATTCGATTAAAATCAGATTTAATAATATTCCGGAAATTGTTATAATCAGATTTAAATGAATAAAGAAGGTTTTGTTAAAATGTGGGATAGTAATGTTAAAAGAAACGTTCTAATAGTGTTGTTGAGTTTTATTGGACTTATTCTTCTGACATATGAATATGGTGTTATAGCCTCTTATAAATATTATGCTCCTGGAACTGTTATAAATAATAAATATGTTGGACTTAAGACTATTGATTATGCTGATCAGGTTCTATATGAGAATCCGTCAGAATATACACTTAAAATGAAATTCAGAGATCAGGATTATCTGATAAGTGGATATGATATAGATCTGAATTATAGTTATAGAGAAGATCTGGAGAATATAAAAAACGGACAGAGTCCATTTATGTGGCCGATGTATCTTTCGGCACCTGATCATAAAATAAAGAAGAAGATAACATTTGACAGAAATAAACTGGTTGAATATATAGACAGCTTCGAATCTATGCAGTCTAAGAATATGAAGAAGCCGAAGAATCCGACTATTGAATTAAATGATGATGGGGTTGTAGTAGCAGTTCCACAGGATCCGGGTTCGGTTATAGAAGATAAGAAAGAGGTATATAAAGCTGCTGTAAATGCTGTTAATTCTGAGGAAAAAGAACTGGATATAGATAAAGCAGGGCTGTATAAGATATCCAGATATACTGTAGACTCAGCAAAAGTAAAACAGTGTGTTAACAGATGTAATAGAATCGTTGGACTTGGAGTAAAATATTATTACGGCGATACTGAACTGGAGCTTGAACCATATCAGCTCTTTGGTACCATAAAGATATCTGACAAGTACGATATGATTATCAGCAGACAAAAGGTTCAGGAGATGCTTGAAAGCTTTTCCCGATTACATGATACATACAGTTCAATCCGTAAATTTAAGAATCATAATCATAAATATATATCTATTACGAATTCTGATTATGGATGGGAAATGGATATAGAAAATGAGACAGATGCTCTTTATAAGGATATGATACATCATAAGTCGGTATCAAGAGAGCCGGCAATGCTCCACACAGGATTTACCTATAATAAAAAAGGTGATGATATAGGTGGTACATATGCTGAAGTAAGTCTGGATGAACAGATGATGTTTTTCTATAAGGATAACAGACTTGTATTATCTACAGAGGTGGTTACGGGAAATATAAATCTTGGACGTTCAACTCCTCCCGGAATATATGATGTTGATTATCATCAGACACCTGCAACTTTAAAAGGTGAAGATTATGAGACTAAAGTAACTTATTGGATGCCGTTTAATGGCGGTATTGGATTCCATGATGCTACGTGGAGAGGTATATTCGGTGGTGATATATATACTTATGATGGTTCTCATGGTTGTGTAAATATGCCATATAGCAGTGCTGAAGAACTATTCTTCGAAATTGAGGACGGCACACCGGTCATAGTGTATTGATAGAGGGTATTATATGATAGCAATAACTCTTGGATCTGGTCTTGGTCAGCTTGCTGATGAGATAGATGCAGATAGAATAATTGAATATAGTGATATCGATTCTTCACTTAAATCGACAGTTGAAGGACATAAAGGTCGTATAGTAATAGGAAAAATCAATGGAGTAGATATAGCTGCTATGCAGGGGCGTATTCATTATTATGAAGGATACACTATGCAGCAGGTTATAACTCCGATTAAGTATATGATTGAGGAGCTGGGAGTTGATAAGCTTATTCTTACAAATGCAGCTGGCGGTATCAATGAATCTTTCACACCGGGAGACCTGATGATAATACGTGATCATATATCTTCTTTTGTTCCTTCTCCTCTTATAGGAGTGGATCTGACAAAGGAGACTGGTGCAAGATTTCATGACATGACAAGAGTATATGATGAGGATATGTCATTACTCATCAGATCTGAAGCAGATAAGCTGGGGAGAAAAGTGCAGGAAGGTGTATATCTTCAGACTACAGGACCGAACTATGAAACTCCGGCTGAGATAAAAGCATTCAGAACACTTGGAGCGGATGCTGTTGGTATGAGTACTACAGTAGAGGCTATGTATGCACATGCAAGAGGAATAAGAGTGTGCGGTGTTTCATGTATATCAAATCTTGCAGCAGGTATGACAGGTGAGACGCTCTCGCATGAAGAAGTGCAGAGGATTGCTGATAAGACGGGTAAGTTTTTCAGAAAACTTATGAGAAATGTTATCACAGGTTTAAAAGCTCTTGACATTGAAGAGTATAAAAACTAAAATTAACAGGTAGGTTTATTACATACAGAAAGGATGTGACAAGATGAAAACAAAAGTACTTTCGCTTCTTGTAGATAATACATCTGGTGTTCTTAGCCGTGTGTCAGGAATGTTTAGTAGAAGAGGATATAATATAGACAGTCTTACTGTGGGCGTGACTCAGGATCCCAGATATTCAAGAATGACAGTTGTTGTTACAGGAGATGATAAGATTCTGTCACAGATAAAGAATCAGTTAAATAAGCTTGAGGATGTTATCGAGATTACAGAGCTTAAAGATGGAGAGTCTGTAACAAGAGAACTTGTACTTTTGAAAGTGAAAGCAAGTAACGAGGAGAGACAGCAGATTATCTCTGTGGCAAATGTATACAGGGCTAATATAGTTGATGTATCTCCTGATTCACTTATAGTAGAGCTTACAGGAACTATCAATAAAATACATGCATTTATTAATCTTCTTGATGGTTTCGAGATACAAGAACTTGTAAGAACCGGAATAACAGGACTTACAAGAGGAGTTTATGATAATTTTTAATTTTTTTATATATAAAGGGAGGCACTAAAAATGTCAGATTTAAAGATTTTTTATGAAAAGGATTGTAATTTATCACTTCTTGATGGAAAAACAATTGCAATCATTGGTTATGGTAGCCAGGGCCATGCTCATGCACTTAACCTTAAGGAGTCAGGAGCTCACGTAATCATTGGATTATATGAAGGTAGTAAGTCATGGAAGAAAGCTGAAGAGCAGGGCTTTGAAGTTTATACAACAGCAGAAGCTGCTAAGAAGGCAGATATTATAATGATTCTTATCAACGATGAGAAGCAGGCAGCTATGTATAAGAACGATATAGAGCCAAATCTTGAGCCAGGAAACATGCTTATGTTTGCTCATGG
>DOVG01000137.1 GCA_003520205.1 Lachnospiraceae bacterium | reverse complement strand
ACTCACAGACTATATAAATTCAGTTCAGCCTACCTATACAAATGAATATACAGGCATGTTTAAAGGATATAATCTTATATTCATTACAGCTGAAGGATTTGACGGATATGTAATAGACAGAGGTCTGACACCGGAATTATATAAAATGAGACAAAATGGCTTTAAGTTCATGAATTTCTATACGCCGTTATGGTATGGTTCGACGCTTGGAGGCGAGTATGCCAATATGACAGGTCTTATGCCCAAAAGCAGCGGTTACCTCAGTATGGAAAAGGTCGGTGAACAGGGGAATGCATTACCTTTCTGTTTGGGAAATGAATTAAAAAATGAAGGCTATCAGGTTTTTGCATATCATAATAATGAATATGATTATTATGATAGAGATATATCAAGACCGTTTCTTGGATATGATGATTATATGGGGATTGGGAATGGGCTTGAGTATGAAAGCGATGATTATGGTAATTATATCTGGCCACAGTCGGACCTTTTTATGGAGCAGAATACATTTTCCTTATTCAGTGATAAAGAACCATTTCATGTTTATTATATGACGGTGAGTGGTCATCTTGAATATGATTTTAATGGAAATGCCATGTGTGACAGAAATTACAGTAAGGTAAAAGACCTTCCATATTCAGAAAAAACAAAAGCTTATATAGCATGCCAACTGGAATTTGAATACATGCTTGAGGCACTTAATAGGGATCTTCGGGATAAAGGAATAGCAGACAAAACACTTATAGTCATATGTGGTGATCATGTTCCATATAATGATATGGAAATAGTTGATGAACTGGCTGGTGGACAGCTTGATTATTTTGACAGATACAGAAATTCGCTTATTATTTACAGTTCATCTATGGAGAAACCGGTAAAAGTAGATAAGGCATGTAGTTCTATAGATATTCTTCCTACTGTATTAAATCTGATGGGAATAGAATATGATTCAAGGATGCTTGCCGGAAGAGATATATTATCAGATGAGGATGCTTTAGTAATAATGCATGATGGTAGTTTTGTAACTGATAATTACCGATATAATGCAAACACCGGAGATATAAGTCATAACGGTAATTACGAAGTAAGCAGTACAGAACTTGCTACAAAAAGAGCATTGGTAGCTAATCGTTTTCGTATGGCTGATGCTATTTGTGAACTTGATTATTACAGATATATAGAAGAACTTTTAAAAGAAAAATAAAAAAAATAAAAAAATTTAAAAATATTTGAAACCTTTTATTCGTTTGCCGGGTTTTATTTATAGAAAGGCAAAAATCGTACATGATTTTCGAATAGGAGGTTTTTATTTATGAGAAAGAATTTATTTACAAAATCAATAGGGATGATACTTGCAGCAGGACTTATGATGTCAATGCTCACAGGATGTGGTGAGGGTAATGCAACTACATCTGATCAGTTACCGGAGACTTCAGATACAGCTGCCAGTGAAGCTGCCACATATGCAGATGAATCTGCAGATGAACCTGAGTCATATGATTATGGAATGGCAGAAGAGGAAACTGCAGATTCATATACACCTGCTATGAATTCTGAGGTTGGTAAAAGTGTGAATTCTTCAAGTAAGGTCTTTGGTAATAGAGATTTAAAAATGGATAATGAATCAAATTATTTATGGCATGAAAGTGATTCCAGAGATTACAGCCATGTATCTGAAAATGATTTTATTGCTACAGATAAAGAAAATGTATCCACTTTTTCAGCTGATGTTGATACAGCTTCATATTCAAATATTAGAGGATATATATATGATGGGCTTCAGGTTCCTGAAGATGCTGTAAGAGTAGAAGAAATGATTAATTATTTTCACTATGATTATAAGGAGCCTAAGAAGGGAGAACCATTTTCGGTAAATATGGAAGTGGATGGATGTCCTTGGAACAAGGATCACCAGCTTGTAATGGTAGGACTTAAAGCAAAAGCAATTGAGGAAAAAGACAGAAAGCCAACTAATTTTGTGTTCCTTATAGATACATCAGGTTCTATGAACCTTCCTGATAAGCTTCCGCTTGTTAAATGTGCATTTGTAAAGCTTCTTAATGAGCTTAATGAGAATGATACGGTTTCTATAGTTACATATGCTGGAAGTGATGAAGTGGTTCTTGAGGGAGAAAGCGGAGAAAATACTGACAGGATAGCTGCTGCAATAGAAGAGCTGGAGGCACATGGAAGTACAAATGGTTCTGCAGGAATAAATACTGCTTATAAAATTGCAGAGAGTTATTTTAACAAAAAGGGAAATAACCGCGTAATCCTTGCGACAGATGGTGACTTAAATGTTGGTGTTACAAGTAAGGATGACCTGACAGAACTTATAAAAGAAAAGAAGGAATCAGGAATATTCCTTAGTGTACTCGGTTTTGGTAGTAACAATTTAAAAGATGATAAGCTTGAAGCGCTTGCTGATAACGGAAATGGTAATTATGCATTTATAGATAGTGTATACGAGGCTAAAAAAGTTCTGGTAGAAGAAATGGGTTCTACACTTGAGACAGTGGCAAAAGATGTTAAGCTTCAGGCTACATTTGATAAAAGTGTTGTAGAAAAGTATAGACTTATAGGATATGAAAACAGAATGCTTGCTAAGGAAGACTTTGATGATGATACGGTTGATGGTGGCGAGATTGGCTCCGGACACGAAGTGACTGCATTATATGAGATAGTTCCAACCAAAGAAGCGCAGGCTAAAGGTTATTCTGATGATAATCATATACTTGATCTGTCCATAAGATATAAAGAACCCAAGAAGGATGATTCTAAACTTCTCAAGTATGCTTGTAACTATTCAAGTGATGGATTTGATAATGATGCAAGTGACAACATGCTATGGGCTGAATCGGTAGCATGCTTTGGAATGCTTCTAAAAAACAGTGATTATAGTGGAAAATGTACATTTGACCTTGCAAGAAGACTTGCTGCAGGTACGAGTTATACGGATGACGCTCTAAAAGTTGAATATATGACGCTTCTGGACGAAGCTGAACGTCAGCAGATAGTTGATATGGGCTTTGATGACTATGACATTGATGAAGAATATAATGATTATGATAATGATGAAACTGAAGTAAATGTTATCCATGCTGATTAGTTTAGAGATTTCTGATTTACTAGACTAATAACTTGCCGGATTTGCCCACCAGAAATGGTGGGCACTTTACAATACCCATATGAATGAGTTATTCTATATAAGTCTCTATTAAAAACTTTATAAAGGTGAAAAGTATGGGTAAAACAGGTTTTTCTGTAAATGTGGATGAAGTGGTCCGCAAATACGCAGATATGGTTTACCGACTGGCTGTTGCGAATACAAATGTTTCCCAGGATGCAGAGGATGTGTTCCAGGAAGTCTTTATTCGGCTGGTGCGGTACAAGGACAGAATCGAAGATGAAGACCATCTAAAAGCCTGGCTGATAAGGGTAACGATTAATGAAGCCAGACGATTAGAAACAAGTGGTTGGAAGAAAAATGTTAGTCTGGATGTTCCGGATGAAGTGCAGGATGAGGTTGCTGACGAAAATGATGGTGAAGCAAGTCCTGAGGAACAGTACCTGGCTGATGAAAAAAAACAAAGTGTACTGGGTAAGGTACGGGAGCTTCCTCAGAAATATAGAGAAGTAATACATTTGTTCTATTATGAGGAAATGAAAATAACTGAAATAGCAGATATTCTTGAAACTAATGAAGCGACAGTAAAGACAAGATTAAGGCGAGCGAAAGATATACTCGGAAAAACATTGAAAGGGGGTATATGATTATGGAAAACTATAAAGAAGAATTAAATAATATACATGCCCCTGAAGATCTTATTCTCAGAACTTTACAAAAGGTTCATGAGGAAGAAGAAAGAATTCAAAGTGAAGAAAAGCTTCAGGCTGCTGAAATAAAGGCCGATGAAATAAATACAGATACAAATAAAGATAACGCAGGTAAGGATAAAATAAGCGTTTTCAGAAAATATAATAAATTTATAAAATATGGTTCTACGCTGGTTGCTGCGGCTGTAGTACTTATAATAGCGATAAATGTGAGCAGGATGTCAAAGAATACATCTACTGATTATACACCAAATGGAGATTCAGCAGCAGACATGCCATATGATGATACAGCAGAAGAGTACTCGGCAAGTGAATCTATAGAAATGGCAGATGAGGAAGCATTTGAAGATGCAGAGTTTAGTAAGGATGAAACTGATTTTTCTCCAGCAGCAGAAATGGAAGATGAGGAAAGCAAAGATTCACTCGAGTCTGCAGAAAGCAGTGATAATGCAGTAATGGAGACCGGTGAAGCGAGTGGCATATATTATAATGAAATTAAGAGTAGTCTGACGTATAAAAACTCTGAAACTGTTAATTTAGAAGACAGGACATTTAGTAATATCAGAGAAAAAAGACCTGATTTAAAGGAGATATCAATTAATGATTATTCTACTCTTTTAGGAATGGATGTTACTTCATTGCTTGACTCATTTAACATAGTAAGTCAGAAAATATATGTACAGGAAGATAAAGATACTTCAGATTTATTAGAGGATTATGGAATATTTGTACTAAATAAAGACGAATCAGAATTTACACTGACTATTTCTAAAAACAAAAATGTTGACAGCTTCAAATTAAGTGAAGGGA
>DOVG01000261.1 GCA_003520205.1 Lachnospiraceae bacterium | reverse complement strand
TTAAGGACGAGAAGGATACAAAGGGGTCAACATTCTCGCTGCTTAAAGCTAAAGGAACTCCAAAATCCAAGAAGTCCATCAAGCTTTCCTGGTCAAAGGTTCCGGGAGCAGACAAGTATATAATCTATGGCAACAAGTGTGGCAAGAAGAATAAGTATCAGAAAATTGCTACAGTAAAGGGTACTTCATACACAGCAAAGAAGCTTAAGAAGGGGACCTACTACAAGTACACAATTGTTGCTGTAAAGGGCGATGAAGCAATAGCTACATCAAAGACAATCCATGTAGTAACAGATGGTGGAAAGAAGGGTAACAATACAAAGGTTAAGCTCAGCAAGACCAAGTTATCCCTTACTTCAGGTAAGTCAAAGAAAATCAAAGCAACACTTAAGTGTAAGAAGAAAGTCAGCATCCATCGCAAGGTGGCATGGGAATCTGACAACGTAACCGTTGCTACAGTAAAGAACGGCAAAATAACAGCCGTAGGTAAAGGTACCTGCTACATATATGCATATGCACAGAATGGTGTAAGTGCAAAGATTAAGGTTACAGTTAAGTAAATATATTGAAACAGGCGGTATTTCATATTTTGAATTACCGCTTGTTTTTTATTTGTCAGACATTTAGCGTTTGATAATTATTAAAATGAAACATCTGATGTCCGACATTTAATGGATATATATGCTATTATCTGAGTATAGATTGGAAACCTACATAGGTTTCTGAAAAACCTACTGGGGTTATTGCAGTAGGTGATTAAATTTTAATATATGAAGTGTAATTACCTACGTAGCTACAATTATATAGATTTGGAATTGTTGCGAGAAGCAATTGATAGTGGTATCATTGACCCAAGCACCATTGAATTGTCAATAGAGATGGTAAATAGACAAAAATATTTAGAATTGCATAATTCTAAATTATGGCAGGGGGTGCTGATATTTGTTTATTTATTTGTTTGGGAGGTTTACATAAATCGATGTATTCATTTACTACCAGGGTCAGATATAGTGAGATAACTGAGAATAGAAAAGTTTCATTATTATCGATTATCAATTACTTTCAGGATTGCTGCTCCTTTGAGTCGGAAGATAAAGGGGTAGGACTTGACTGGTTCAAAGAACATCATAGTGTATGGATGCTTACCGGCTGGCAGATTAAGGTTGACAGATATCCAAGGTATTGTGAGAATATAAAAGTTACAACCTGGGCGTGTGGTTTCAAGTTTTTTGTAGGAAAAAGAAACTTTACCATTGAAAATGCCGATACTGGTGAATTGCTTGTATACGCTTATTCTGACTGGGCTTATATGAATACTGAAAGCGGATACCCGGAGAAGAATGTACCTCAAAAGGAACTTGATGCATATGGCATGGCCGAACCTTTGGATAAGGATTTCGCGACTGGTAAGATCATAATTCAGGACATTGACCAAATGTCTGCGGGAGAGATGATAAAGGTTACAAAGCAGTATATAGATACAAATCATCATGTAAATAATGAACAGTATATTGCTATCGCTGTGTCGGCTCTTTCTGATGATTTAATAAAAAGACTTGAGAAGTTGAGAAGCTTTAGAGCAGAGTACAAAAAACAGTCAGTACTGGGAGATGAGTTATATCCTTTTGTACTGGTAAAAGAGAATTCAGGTGAAGAGAACTTGCTTGAAGTAAATGTTATACTTAAAGATAAAGACGGTAATACAAGATTAATAACAGAATTTACATTATAAAATAAAAGTCAAAATGATTTCTTATATGATTTACAAAAGATATCATTTTGACTTTTTCTTTAAAGCTTTACGCTTACGATACTGTTAATTATATTATTATTATTATTATTATTATTATTATTATTGTTGTTGTTGTTGCTACTACTTAGCTGTTCAAACGGTATATCAACCAGTATATATCTGGAGGTATGTCCACGATAGAATTGCGAACCATTTACTGTAACTTCTTCTTCAATCAGTACATCGTCCATCTCACCCTTGAAAGAAGCTTCGAATTTTGCTTTATTAGCAGCTGTAAGAGAGAGGAGTCTGTTGCTTCTTTCGGTCTTTATTCTCTCGTCCACTTGATCTTTCATTTTATCTGCCACAGTCCCTTTACGGCGTGAGTATTTGAATACATGCATCTCGTATAGATTTAGCCGAACGAGATTGTTGTAGGTTTCTTCAAAGTCATCGTCAGTTTCACCCGGGAAACCAACGATGATGTCTGTGGTAATAGCAGGTCTGTCATAATAGCTTCTTATCAGGTCGCAAGCAGACATATACTGCTCTATAGTATATTTCCTGTTCATTGCCTTAAGAGTTTTGTTGCAGGCGCTTTGAAGTGAGAGATGAAAATGTGGACAGAAGCTCTTAATCTCAGAAACAGTATCAAGGAAATCCTTTGTTATTATTCTTGGGTCCATAGAGCTTAGTCTTATACGTTCTATGCCATCTATCTTAGATATTCTTCTGATAACATCAGCCATTCCCAGTCCTGAGTCATCATAGGCAGATACATTTATACCCGTCAGGATTATTTCTTTGGTCCCGTTCTTTGCAAGAGTATCTACTTCAGCTGTTATATCTATCAGTTTCTTACTTTTTATCCTGCCTCTTGCATAAGGGATAATGCAATAAGTGCAGAATTCATTACAACCATCCTGTATCTTTACATACGCTCTGGTATGCGTTTCGGCCTTGTCTATTATCAGATTTTCAAATTCATTATCTTTGTTAACATCTATATAGTTATCGCTTACCTTACCAGTCAGAATATATTCACTGAGTATTCTGGCTACATCTTTCTTGCGGTTGTTACCGATTATAAGGTCTATTGCTCCGTCCTCAAGGAGTTCATTTCCGGCAATCTGTACATAACATCCGGTTGCTGCAACGATAGCATCAGGATTCTGTTTTCTCATTCGATGAATTATCTGTCTGGATTTTCTGTCAGCCATATTTGTGACAGAGCAGGTGTTGATAATACATATATCGGCATTTACGTCTTTATTATCATTTTCGGTGTCGGATGCGTCATCAGCTATGCGGATACAGCCATGTTTCATAAGCTCCTCCAGCATAGCATCTGACTCATATTGATTAACTTTACATCCTAAAGTATATATAAGAATTTTTTTATCTTTTAGAATAGAATACATATGAAAATTATCCTTTATGTTAGTGTTTTAATGTTGACTTTTTTACCATAGCATTTTATCATTATAGCATAAGTTTTTTATCTGGGATATAATACATTTTTTTGTAAAAAATGAAGCCAGGATAATAAAAAATCAATTGGAGGTTATTATAATGACAGAAGTTAAAGTTTCTCTCAATTCTATGGAAAAGGTTAAATCATTCGTAAATGATATAAGCGGTTTTAAAGCCGATTTTGATCTTGTATCAGGAAGATATGTTATAGATGCAAAGTCAATCATGGGTATATTCAGTCTTGATCTTTCAAATCCAATTCAGCTTAATATATATGCTGATCAGGATGAAGATAAGATAATGGAGGCTATTAAGCCATACGTGGTTGAATAGATAAAGTATGAAAGATAGCAGTAAACTTAATCCTGTAGTAATCGTAATCATATGTATACTGATGGCGATAAAGCTGTTTGATGTAGTATCTCTGTATGGAAGAATTATTCCTTCAGGAGGTAAGAAAAGTATCGATGAGCTTGTCGTTAGTTATCAGGATGCTGTAAATGCAGGAGATGCATCGGCGTATCTGAAGCTTGTTCCCGGAAGTGAAAGGACTTCTGCCGAAAAGAAGTATATCAGAGAGAATATAAATGATTATGCGGGCAATAACTATAAAATGTCTGTTAAAGCATCTATACCGGAAGAAGCTAATCGGACTATAAGCAGTGCGGTAAAGCTTTTTCTTATGGATCCGCTTTTTGCACCTATAGTAAATGAAAAGGTGCATGTAAAGATACTGGTAGAGTCAGATAAAGGATCATATTATGAAATGCTTACCGTATATCAGATAAATGGCAGATATTATATAGATGATGTTGATGTTTTATAAGATATAATTTACAGGGAGCTTCGTGCTCCTTGTTTTTTTGAGGCGGTAAATGTTAGATAAAGATATACGTGAAAGACTGTTTGATTATCTGGATGAAAGATACAGTAAAGTCAGAACCATAGAAGAAAAAATCATCAGCCGCTCAAGAGCTGACGTTCTTGCAGTAGTACCGGGGCAGATACTCGGTTTTGAAATAAAGTCTGACAGTGACACATACAAGAGACTAAAGACACAGGTAAAGGATTATGAGAAATACTGCGACAAATGCTATGTTGTAGTAGGGGAAAGTCATATACATGTTAGTGAACATGTTCCTGAATATTGGGGAATTATAGTTGTAACAGAGGACAATGTGATAGTCGATAGAGATGCTGATACATGTCCGAAGGTCAGGATAAATAATCAGCTGGATCTTCTATGGAGAAATGAGTTATTAAATGTTCAGATAAAAAATGGTCTTCCGAAACTCATGAATGTGAGAAGAAGACTTATATATGACAGATTAATTGATACTTCCGGAGAAGATATCATAAAGGCTGATCTGACAAACGAGCTTTTTGAAAGAGATTACACTGTATATGACATAATAAATGAAAAGAGAAATAATAAGGGAATTGTAAGCAAAAAA
>DOVG01000067.1 GCA_003520205.1 Lachnospiraceae bacterium | reverse complement strand
CCAAATAGTTCCTTATCGTAATATCGCCAAATTTTATGTTAACCTAGTAAAAATAATTATGTAAACTGATTATTACTAAACATATCTTCAGTAATAATAGGAATCCCCAAGCTCTTAGCTTTCTTATTTTTTGATGATCCGGAATTAATATCGTTATTTATGAGACACGATGTCTTTGCGCTTACACTTCCTGCTACTTTACCGCCTCTGTCTTCTATCTCTTTCTTCAAAGCATCTCGATTCGGATAATTTACAAGTGAGCCGGTGATAACGAAGGTCATTCCTTCCAAATCCTGAACAGCAGTATTTTCTTCTATTACAAATTCTATCTCATTAAGAAGCTTATTAACTTCTTCCATTTTCTTCTCATTATGGAAATAACTGACAAAATCATGTGCGAGTACATCTCCCACCTGATCTATCTCTACCATTTCTTCTTCTGTGGCATTCATTATAGCTTTTATATCACTCTTAAATGCTCTTACGACCAGCTTTGCATTAGCCACCCCAAAGCCGGGAATACCCAGCCCATACAGAAACGCAGCCATATCTGCTTTTCTTGATACTTCTATAGCATCGACAAGTTTTTCATAAGATTTCTCTCCAAAACCTTCCATATTTACTATTGTATCCTTATGCTCTTTTAAATGGTATATATCAGATAATCCATGCAGTAATCCTTCACCAATAAATTTTTCCATAGTTGCTTCTGACATACCATCAATATTCATGGCATTTCTTGAAACAAATAATGAAAAATGTTTTATATTCTTTGCAGGACAATCAGGGTTGATACAACAGAGTGTCTCTGTATCATTTTCCTGTCTCACTCTAACCTCTCCTCCGCATGCCGGGCATACTTCAGGAAGAGTAAATTCTCCAGAGCAGGTAAGATTCTCAGATATCTGTGGAATAATCATATTAGCCTTATATACCTTGATTCTGTCACCTATTCCAAGCTTCATATCCTTTATATAGCTAATATTATGTAAACTAGCCCTACTTACTTCTGTTCCTTCTAAATCAACACTATCGAATATCGCTACCGGATTTATAAGACCTGTTCTCGACGGACTCCACTCTATGTCGCGAAGTACAGTTTCAGCTTCCTCATCTTTCCATTTGAATGCTATAGCATTCCTTGGAAATTTCGCTGTTGTTCCAAGACTCTTACCATAAGCAATATCCTCAAAACTGAGCACTAATCCATCAGTAGGAAAATCATTCTGCGGTATCTTAGCAGAAAATCTCAGAACAGCATCCGGAAGAGTTGCTCCAGCTACTCTTTCATATTCTACAGTCTCGAATCCAAGTTCTTTTAAATACTCAAATCTTTTCTCAAATGAATTATTGAAGCTGTCCATCAGAGCTTTGTCTTCCGGATCAACCATAGAAAATGCATAAAACCTGACATGTCTCTCGGCTGTAATCTCTGAACTCAGTTGTCTTACAGATCCGCTGCATAGATTACGAGGATTCTTATACCTTGAATCAATATCCGGAATGGATTCATTGATTTTTTCAAAATCAGAATAAGTAATGATAGCTTCACCTCTGATAGTAAGCTTTCCTTTGTAACTGATTATTCCCGGAAGATTTACAAAGGTTCTCGCATTAGGAGTAATAACCTCTCCTATCTCGCCATTACCACGTGTCACTGCTTTCGTAAGCAGACCATCCTCATATGTCAGAACTACAGTCAGACCATCCATCTTCCACGAAAGAAGTCCTTCCTTATCGCCGAGCCAGCTAACCAGCGCATCTACATCTTTGGTTTTATCAAGGGAAAGCATTGGTGCTGGATGTCTCTCCTTAGGCAGTTCACTTACCACCTCATAACCAACACTTTGAGTAGGACTGTTATTGAAGACTGTACCTGTTTCTTCCTCAAGAGAAACAAGTTCATCATAGAGCTTATCATATTCGAAATTGCTCATTATCTCGACATCCTCAGCATAATACGCTTTTGAAGCTTTGTTAAGGATTTCTATTAATTCTTTAATTCTATCTATCTTACTCATGGTTACCCCTTTGTTAATCTTCTGAGAGTTGCCTCTTCCTGCTCTGTCAGTTCTCTATATTGTCCCAGAGCCAGATTACCAAGCTTTATATTCATTACACGAATTCTTTTTAAAGATACTACCTTGTAATCAAAATACTCACACATACGTCTTATCTGGTGATTGATTCCTTCAGTAATAATAATTCTAAATGTATATCTGTCATAGCCTTCTTCTGTTCTAACCCTAATAATCTTACATGGTTTTGTTGTCCTCTCCTCTAAAGGAACTCCTTTTATCAAGCCTTCAACAAAGCTTTTAGTAATAGGTTTATTTACCTTGACTACATATTCCTTTTCATGATTATTATGGGCCTTCTGTATCTGATTTGCTAATTCACCGTCATTTGTGAGAAGCAGAAGTCCATAAGAGTTCTTATCAAGTCTTCCCACATAATAAAGCATTTCCGGATAATCCAGCTTTCTGAATATACTGTCCTTATCTGCTTCTTTAGATGTACATACCAGACCAAGAGGTTTATTATATGCAAGAATTACCTTTTTCCTTGTAGAAACACTTACTTCCTTCCCTCTATAGCAAATCTTGTCATTTAATAAGACTTTATCACCAGGCACAGCCGTTCTTCCATTTATTGTTATCTCACCATTCATTAGCGCTTCATCTGCTTTTCGTCTGGAAAGAACTCCTGCCTGACTAAGGTATTTATTTATTCTAATTCCACCATTTTCAGTTGTTTTATCTAATAATTCCATTTGTCAAATATAACACCTTTTGACATATGTGTCAAAAGCACCTTGGAAAAAAGGTCTATTTAAGATAAAACATAAAAATATAAATAAATATGGATATTTTTCTTATTTAGAGTTATAATAGTTAAGAATTTTTAAAAAATATTTTATATTATTAAGTCTCGAGGTGTACCATGGATAAAATAGATAAGAAAATCCTTTCATTACTGCAGGAAAATGCGAGATATCCTCTCAAGTTTCTTGCTGAAAAGGTCTTTCTTTCTTCTCCGGCAGTTTCTGCCAGAATCGAAAGACTGGAAAAACAAGGTATCATCAAAGGCTATCATGCCTCACTTGATCCTCTTACGCTCGGATATCATATAACAGCTTTTATCAATCTGACACTTGAACCTCATCAGAAAGCTGAATTCTATCCATTTATAGAAGCCTGCCCTAATGTACTTGAGTGCAACTGTGTTACAGGTAATTATTCAATGCTTATCAAAGTATGCTTTCCAAGCACTCAGGAGCTTGATCATTTTATAGGTCAGCTGCAGACATATGGCAAAACAGAAACTCAGATAGTATTCTCTACTCCTGTAGAACCAAGAGGTATAGATATATCTATTCTTGATATAGAATCAAAATAATAATAGCCCTGACTAAGTCAGGGCTATTATTATGTAACTAATTGTTCAGTCTATCCAGAAACTCTTTGAATGCAGGCTCTTTCTCTGCCTTCTCATCCTCATCTTTCTTAACCATCTGGTATAATTCCTGAATATCCTTATCCTTGCTGGCTTTATCTATATACTTCTGTGTGCTTTCAGTTATCTCACCATTATAGATCAGATATTCTCCATTTTTATTAACTACATAAAATGGTCCAAGCATATCAAGCGGAGTAGATTCTATACCTACTATAGATATATTTGCAACAGCGTATACAATTGTATCTGAATTCTTAATACCTTCTACTGTATAGCAGTTAATGTTACTATATGCAGTAATAATCTTGGACTGGCTCTGAACTACAGACATATCATCAAACTTAGAAGGCTCTGTTACACAGGACTTAAGTATATCCTGATCTCCTGATGCCAAAGCACTTAAATATGTAATGATAAGAGCATTGATATCCGGATTTGCATTTGTCTTATATGAGAATCTGGTAGAAAAACCAAGATCCTCTACTACAGCATCTCTTTGCTTATATACCATAAATCCGAAAAGACCAAGCGCCAGTATAAATACTACCCATACAGACACCAATACCTTTTTTTTACCTGATTTTTTAGTGTTACTTTCTGCCATACTTTTTACCTCATTTCACTAAATAATAAATGAACCAGACGGGAGTCGAACCCACGCACATGGCTCCGGAGGCCATTGCTCTATCCACTGAGCTACTGGTTCCTATCAGCATCTAATATATCCAATTCTATCTGATTAGTCAAGTCATCAAGTGAATCAAACTTCCTCTCAGAACGTATAAATCGAGTCGGAATTATGTCAACCATTTCACCATAAACATCATCGCTGAAGTTGTAGATAAATGTCTCTACAGTTGGCTTATTACCATCATCTATAGATGGTCTGATGCCTATATTGGTAATACCTTTATAGTTCTTACCATCGATTATTATATCACTTGAGTATACTCCATATCCAGGCAATATCTGTGTTTCCTGAAAATCCAGATTAATAGTCGGATATCCAAGTGTTCTACCGAGTTTCTTTCCACCTTTAACCATACCTGACAGTTTAAATGGACGTCCCATCATTTTACCAGCATGGCTGACATCTCCAGCTTCCAGATACTCTTTTATTCTGGTCGAGCTTACAATCTCTCCATCTACCTGAAGCTTATCAAATACCTTTACATCAAAAAAGCTTTCCTTACCGGCTTTCTCAAGAAGCTTTACATCACCCTGTCTGTTTTTACCGAATCTGAAGTCATTTCCTACTGCCAGATATCCTACATTGAACTTCTTAATAAGAATATTCTTTATAAAATCTTCAGCTGAAACAGAAGCAAATTCCGGATTAAAATCATAACATATAATATCACTAACAGCAGGATAATTCTCCTTTATAAATCTCTGCTCCTCTTCTCTGGTCAGTATACTCTTTCCAGGCATCCTGATTTTTATAAAAACAGCCTTATATCCTCTGTTTTTTGCCACATCTGATACTTCTTTCAATAACAGCTGGTGTCCCAGATGAAGTCCTTCAAATTTACCTATTGTAATAGCTGTCTTATTCATAGCATCTTGAAAACCTTATAATTGTTATTTTCTTTATCGTAAGTATATAATCCTTTTATTTCATCGCCCATATAAACTCTGAAGAATTCAGCTTTTTTTAACGAAGCATCATTATCTTCCTCAAAGCTTCCAAGTCTCAGTCTGTTACCATTTGCAAGAAATCTCTCTGATTCTTTTTTTACATGGGCTTCGGGAAATCTGCTAAGCAATGCATCCATTGGCTGAATAGAGTCTCCAAGCTTTCCTTCTTCTCTCAGCTTTTCGATATCAGTTATCTTCAAAGAATCCGACATATATATTCCATTTATCTCACTTCTTAGAAGACCGGACATGGTTGCCCCGCATCCAAGCATTCTTCCCATATCTCTTATCAGACTTCTTATATATGTTCCCTTCGAAGCCTCTACTTCAAAGGAAACAGTTCTATTAACTACATCTATATCTGACAGTTCTAATGAATAAATCTCTATCGGTCTGGGAGTCAGTTCTACTTTTACTCCCTCACGTGCATATTCATACAGCTTCTTTCCATTTACCTTTATAGCAGAATACATAGGTGGTATCTGTTCGTTCTTTCCCATAAAGCTTCGGAATACTTCTTTAACTTTTTCTTCAAGCATTTCTTCATCACTTAATAAATGTTCCAGTTCAGCCCTATCTGACTCTAACACCACTTTACCTGATATATCATCTGTATCAGTCTCCAGTCCCAATTGCATCCTGGCTATATATTTTTTTCTTTTTGTGATGATCATGTCTGCAAGCTTCGTTGCTCTGCCAAGAACAACTATCAGGACACCTTCCGCCATTGGGTCAAGAGTTCCTGTATGACCAACCTTTTTCTGACCATATATACCTCTTAATTTTGCTACTACATCATGAGAGGTATAACCAGCCTCTTTATATACATTTACTATTCCGTCGTACATTCATTAAACCATCTATAATTATTTTTTTATCTGCTTCTTAGCAAGGGTAATAACCTTATCAAGCGCCTCTTCGAATTCAAGTTCTGTTTCAAAACCGGCAGCCCTTACATGTCCACCGCCTCCAAATGTTGATGCTATCTCATTCACATCAACATAGGACTTTGCTCTGAGACTGAACTTCGTCGTTTTCTTATTAAGCTGATATGCAAAAACTGCAACCTCTACTCCATCTGTAAGCCTTAACTGTTCAACTATTCCATCTGTATCCATTGTGGAACACTGACACTCTTTGAAAAGTTCTCTTGTTATATGTCCGGATATTATCCTGCCACCTTCGTGAAGTCTCGAATCCAGAATAACTCTCGACATAAGTACATTTTGCTTATAAGATTTTTTGTAAAATGTCTCGTCTATTATAACATCCGGCTTAGCGCCCTTTTCTATGAGAAGTCCTCCCAGCTCCATAGTAGCTCTTGAAGTTGAACTATACTTGAATACACCAGTATCATGTATGATTCCAAGATACAGACAGTTGGCAGTTTTCTCACTTACCAAATCCATATCCAGAAGATCACACATAGCTTCACAAGCACTTGAAGCTTCCGGAACTATATAGCAGAAATCTCCAAATCCTTTATTACTTACATGATGATCTATGCATATCGTTGAAATAGCACTATTATACAGATCCTTGAACTTACCGAGACGATCCATATCAGATACATCTATCGATATAGCCAGGTCATATCTCATATCACCTGTTTCATGCTTTATCTTTCTATAGCCTGAAAGGATCTTAAATGCATTTGAACTAACCTCATCATATACATCAACGGTTTTATCTTTATAATTCTCAGTTATATAATTAAACATAGCAAGATTAGATCCTATACAGTCTCCATCAGGATGTACATGTCCAACGATCATAATAGTTTCTGCAGAGTCAATCAGCTGTCTGAATTTCTCTGCTTTTTTTACAATGTCAACACTCATTTCTACCCCTTTAAATAGCTGTAATGCCGCTTATATATCATCGTCAATATCTTCTACTTCTTCACTATCTACTTCTTCATCTTCGTGCTGTTTTCCTATGATATCATCTATCTTCTTTGACATCATGACACCATATTCAATAGACTTATCAAGCTTAAATTCTATAACCGGCGTATATCTGAGATTCAAAGAATCAGCCAGTCTCTTTCTTACAAAACCACTTGCACTCTTAAGACCTTCGAGAGTATTTGCAGCATCTTCTTCACTTCCAAGTACGGATATATAACACTTGCACTCCTTCAGATCATTCGTAACCTCACATTTTACTATCGATGTAAGGCTGCTGATTCTTGGATCCTTGATATCAAACTCAATTATATGACTAAGTACTCTTCTGACGTCACTATTAACTCGTGCGCCTCTGGATTTATTTCCTCTCATATTTCTCCTATCTGTTAATCTCTAGGCACCTCTACCATCTTGTATACTTCAACCATATCACCTTCTCTTATATCGCTGAAGTCTTCAAATACGATACCACACTCATATCCTGCCTTAACTTCCTTGGCATCATCATTGAATCTCTTAAGAGAAGCAATCTTTCCATCCCATATAAGATCCTTGCCTCTGGTTATACGAGCTGAAGCATTTCTTTCTACCGCTCCATCAAGTACATAACTTCCAGCTATCATTCCGATACCTGAAGCCTTGAATGTCTGTCTTATCTCGACATGACCTACAACCTTCTCTTCATATATAGGATCAAGCATACCCTTCATGGCAGCTTCTATATCATCTATTGCATTGTAAATAACTCTGTATAATCTTATGTCAACCTTTTCTTCATCTGCATTTGTTTTTGCTATTGGTTCTGTACGAACATTAAATCCTATTATTATAGCATTAGATGCAGCTGCAAGACTGACATCACTTTCATTAATAGCACCAACTCCGGAATGGATACATTTGATAATAATCTCTTCATTTGAAAGCTTAAGAAGACTCTGCTTGAGAGCTTCTACAGAACCCTGAACGTCAGCTTTGATAATGATATTCAGTTCTTTAAGTGTTCCCTCTTTCATCTGTGAGAATATATCATCAAGAGACATCTTAGCCTTTGTTTCAGCTATAAGATTCTCCTTACCTCTGGTAACAAATGCATCACTGATGGCACGTGCTTCCTTCTCTGTATCTGTAGCTATAAATATCTCTCCAGAATTAGGTACTGTGGAAAGACCTATAACCTCTACAGGCATAGAAGGTGTAGCTTCCTTAAGTGTCTTCTGCTTATCATCTGTCATGGCTCTTACACGTCCGTGTGATTCACCGATAGCGATGAAGTCTCCTACCTTAAGTGTACCCTTCTGTACAAGAAGTGTAGCAACAGATCCACGACCTTTATCAAGCTTAGCCTCGATTACTATACCTCTTGCCTTACGTGCAGGGTTAGCCTTAAGCTCAAGGATATCACTTGTAAGAAGAATCATTTCAAGAAGGTTATCAATACCTTCATGTGACTTGGCAGATACAGGACAGAATATAGTATCTCCACCCCAGTCCTCTGCAACAAGACCGTACTCAACAAGCTCCTGCTTAACTCTTTCAACATTTGCACTTGGCTTATCTATCTTATTTACAGCTACGATGATCTGTACTCCGGCAGCCTTTGCATGGTTGATAGCTTCAACAGTCTGTGGCATAACACCATCATCTGCTGCTACAACAAGAATAGCTATATCTGTTGCAAGAGCACCACGAAGTCTCATAGATGTAAATGCTTCATGTCCTGGTGTATCCAGGAATGTAATCTTCTTATCATTTACCTTAACTGTATATGCACCGATATGCTGTGTAATACCACCAGCTTCGCCTTCAGTTACACTTGTTTTTCTAATTGCATCAAGAAGTGAAGTCTTACCATGGTCTACGTGTCCCATAACACATACTACAGGAGGTCTTGTAACAAGTGAATCCTCCGGATCTTCTATATCCTTAAGAGCTTCTTCTACTATATCGACCTTTACTTCCTGCTCACATATAATATTATACTCAAGAGCGATAAGTTCAGCCTCTTCATAAGTAAGATCAGTATTTACTGTATACATCTTACCCTCAAGGAACAGCTTTTTGATAAGTACATTTACAGGCTGCTTTATCTTTGCAGCAAATTCGCTGAGCGTAAGAGTCTCAGGAAGAGTAATTGTCTTAATTGTCTCTTCTTCCTTCTTCTCCTGCTTCTTAACCTGCTTCTTCTTTCTTTCTCTTATCTCGTCATTATCTCTGAAGTCATTCTTCTTATTTCTCTTATCTTCACGACCTCTTACACGAGATTCTCTGTTCTCTCTACGAGCTTCTTTCTCTTTATCCTTAGACTTATCACCCTTACGGGAGTTCTTTCTTGATTCAGGCTGAGAAGAATCTGATGAATCCATCTTATCTGCCTTATTCTTCTTATCACCCTTATAATCTTTTTCAGGCTTACCTGGTCTGTCAGACTTATCCTTTGTATCTTTTCTATTATTCTGTTTTCTATCCTCTTTTACAGAAGCAGCAGAACTTTTATCCTCTGATACAGGCTTCTTTTCTTCCTTCTGAACCGGTTCTGTCTTTACTTCTTCATCAGACTTCTTTGCTTCAGAAGAATCTTTAGCCTCTTCCTTTATCTCTTCCTTTTCAGGCTCTTTAACTGCTTCCTTAATCTCTGCAGTCTCTTCCTTTACTTCTTCGACTGTCTTTACTTCTTTTACTTCTTCTACTGCCTTTACTTCGGAAGCTTCTTTTACTTCTACTGTTTCAGCCTCTTTAACTTCTGAAGCCTCTTTTACCTCTTCCTTTACTTCCTCAACCTTAGCAGGAGCTGCCTTTGGCTTAGGTGGTTCCGGCTTAGGTACTATAACTGCATCCGGTCTTGTTGATGCAGTAAGTCTTCCTGAAGATGGTCTCTTCATAGGTGCCGGTCTTTTCTTTGGCTTCTCCTCTGCAGGAGCATCTTCCTTCTTTACCTTAGGCTTTGCTTCACTTGTCTTAGCAGGCTTTCTAGTTGCAGCAGCTTTTGGTTTCTGAGCAGTTGCAGATGCTGCTGGTTTCTTAGGAGCAACAGCCTTACCGGTTATTCTGACCTTAGCGTATTCCATAAGCGTTTCATCTATATCACTTGTCATACGAAGGCCTTCCCTTTTCTTACTGAGAAGCATTATTATCTGATTTGCAGTAACCTGCTTTCCTGTTTCCTTCGTTAGTTCTTTAGCAAACTCGTGTATTTTCATTCGTTACCTCCAAATATACTCAAAACTCTTGTACTAAACTGAATGTCTTTTATAGAGACTATCGATCTTTCATTCTTACCAAGTAGATATCCCAGCGTATTCTTATCACTGAAAACTACATAAGGAACATCATAATACTTACATTTGTTAATAAACTTTTCCTTTGTATTATCAGATGCATCCTCAGCTATGATTATCAGCTGCGCACTTCCTGTCTTTATTGATTCTTCACCACTATACTCACCTGAAGCAACCTGTCCGGCCTTCATAGCAAGCGCTATAAACTGAAGTACATATCTGGTTATATTTTCATAGCTTTCATCTCTGGCATTTTCTCCTATGATTCCATCTTCGTATGCTTTATCAACACAGCTGAAACGTCTACAGATATATGCTCCCCGACCATTCTTTCTGCCGGTTTCATCAATACCTGCTTCGTCTTCAGCCTTACCTTCTGAGGAAACTACGATTCTCAGCATATCGGACTTTGGGGCTTCTTTTCCACAGCACACGCATAGTCTTATAGGTTTCTTGCCTCTGTTCTTCTTTTTAGTACTCAAAGTTTATTCCTCTGATTCCTCTTCTGATGATTCTGCTTCTTCAGCTGTTCCTTCCTCTGCAGATGCTTCAGCTGTCTCTTCTACTGACTCTTCTTCTGCAGCTTCTTCCGGCTGTTCAGCTTCATATTCCTCTACTGCTGCGCTTACATCTTCGTCTGTAAGTGCCTCTTCATCTTCATAATACTCATCATAGTACTCATCTTCTTCTGCAGCCTGTGACTCACTCTTTATATCTATCTTATAATTTGTGAGACGGGCAGCAAGACGGGCATTCTGTCCTTCCTTACCAATAGCAAGTGACAGCTTCTCATCCGGAACGATTACTCTTGCGAATTTGTCATCATCATAAACATCAACTGATATAACAGGTGATGGACGAAGTGAATTCTGAATAAATATAGCCGGATTCTCATCCCACTCTATAACGTCTATTTTCTCTCCATTAAGGTCCTCAACCACATTATTGATACGGTTACTATTAAGACCTACACAAGCTCCAACTGCATCTACATCCGGATCAGTAGAACGAACTGCCATCTTCGATCTTGAACCAGGTTCTCTTGATATACTCATTATCTCAACAGTTCCATCTGATATCTCTGATACTTCTTTTTCGAAGAGACGTTTTACAAACTCAGGATGTGTTCTGGAAGTAATAATCTTGAATCCACCCTTCTCTGTCTTCTTTACTTCTACTACATATAATTTGATACGATCACCTACACGATATCTCTCTCCAGGTATCATTTCCTTTGAACTGAGAATAGTATCTGTTCTGTTATCAAGACTAACGTTCATATTATAACCAATGAATCTCTGTACTATTCCTGTTATGATCTGATGTTCCTTTGTCTTGAAATATGCATATACAGCATCCTTCTCTTTTTCCTTGATACTCTGAAGTATGATACCTCTTGCCTTCTGTGCAGCTATACGTCCAAAATCCTTTGTGGTAACTTCACAACGAACCTCTTCTCCAAGCTCACAGTCCGGATCTATATGCTTAGCATTTTCAATAAGAATGTCTGTATGAGGATCCTGTATTTCCTCAACAACAACCATATTTGCGAAAACCTTGATTTCTCCGGTCTCTCTGTCCATATGAACATCAACACCTTCTTTACCAAAATCCTTCTCACAGGCAGATGTTATGGCACGCTCTATTGCTTCTATCATATCATCCTTACTTATATTCTTTTCCTTCTCAAGTGTGTTTAAAGCCTCAATTATTTCTGACATTTTCCTTTATCCTCCCTATTATTTATTCAAATTCTAAACGAATTGTTGAAATGTTATCTCTTGTAAACTCTATATCATCCGTCTCATCAACTGTAATGAATACTTTATCTTTATCAAATCCTTTTAATATACCGGTAAATTCCTTGCCACCATTTTCAGCTTTGTACAGTTTAACCAGCACTTTACGACCTATACTCCTGTCAAAATCCCTGTCTTTCTTAAGCTTTCTGGTAAGTCCGGGTGAACTCACTTCAAGTATATAAGCCTCTTCTATAAAATCTTCTTCATCAAGCTTTTTCTCTAAAGCTCTACTGACCAAAACACAATCATCTATTGTGATACCGCCTTCTTTATCTACATAGACTCTCAGATAATAATCTGCGCCTTCTTTTACATATTCGGTATCCCATAGCTGAAAACCTTCTGCTTCAATGATTGGCATAACCAATTTCTCAGTCCTGCTCTCAATATCACTTTTCTTCAAGAATAGAACCTCCTCCTTTACGATTGCTTATTTCAAAAAACAAAGTGGATTCGCTTGGCGAACCCACTTTAGTAAAAAGTATTAAGCTAAATGTATGATACCACATATTTACAAAATTGCAAGAGCTTTTTTGTACTTTCCTCATAATGATGTGTGTACTGTATAATTATATCTCAATAAGCTGTTTAGGCGACTTTGCCAGACTTTCACATCCATCCTCGGTAATCAGTATCATATCCTCAATCCTTACACCGAATCTGCCCGGAAGATATATGCCCGGCTCATCCGTTTCTATCATCCCAGCTTTCAGTATCGAAGTATCTCTGGTATTAAATGCCGGTGACTCATGTATATATAGACCGACTCCATGACCTAAACCGTGACCAAAATACTGTCCGTATCCCTGAGACGCGATATAATTCCTGGCTATACTGTCCACTTCCTTACACTTAATTCCAGGTCTTACCTTATCTAAAACGGTCATCTGAGCTGTAAGAACTATGTCATATATCTTCTTCTGTTCATCTGAAGCTTTACCTATACATACTGTTCTTGTCATATCAGAACAGTATCCCTTATATATACACCCAAAGTCCATTGTAAGAAAATCGCCCGACGCCAGTTTTTTATCACATGGAATAGCATGTGGCATAGACGAATTAACACCCGAAGCAGCTATAGTATCAAATGAGAATCCCTCAGCACCATGACGTTTCATACTGTACTCAAGTTCAGCAGCCACTTCCAGTTCAGTCATTCCCGGTTTAAGAATATTTAATATATCTTCAAAAGCCATATCTCCTATATGTTCGGCCTGTCTGAGAAGTTCTATCTCTTCTGATGTTTTAATCTGACGAGGAATAAGCAAAGTGTCACTTAGTGGTTTTAAACTGACAGCCTCTTCGAAACTATTTTGTTTCTTTAACACATCATACTTTGAACTCTCGCATATATTCTCTACAAATTTACAGTAAAGTGAGTAGCTGATAGATTCATTTTCAAAACCAATGGTATAAATATGGTCACTAATTATGTACTCCATAAGAATATCATAGAAAGAAATCTTTGAATCAAACTGCCTTACCTTATATCCTGGATAGCATTCCTTCTCAGCCGCCTCGGTATATCTCGAGTCAGTAATAAGTACCCTGCTGTTCTTATCAGTTATCAGCGCCATCCCCTCTCCACCACGGAAGCCGGTGTAGTATCTGAGATTATAAGGATCCGTGATAAGGAGCGCATTCACATTGGATTTAAGCATTAATTTATTGTAATCAATAATCATAACAATATCTCCATGTAAAATCTTTAATTAATCAGAAAAAATAAAATACTCTGTATAAAAAAGAGCCAGTCAGGAGTTATCCCTTAACTGACTCTTTCACATACTTAATTTAAATTATTTGCCCATCTGAGCAGCTACTTCTGCAGCGAAGTCTTCGTTCTTCTTCTCAAGACCTTCACCTGTTTCAAAACGGATGAATTTCTTGATAGCAAATGAGCAACCATTCTCCTTAGCTACCTTATCGATATACTGCTTTACATTTTCCTTATCTTCAGCCTTAACATAAGTCTGATCTAAAAGGCAGATATCCTTAAGATGCTTTGAAAAACGTCCTTCAACAAGACCAGCAAAAATCTTGTTCTCAAGATACTCAGCTTTGTGTGTAGCTGCGATATCTCTAAGTGCCTGAATACCATCATCTGAAAGGAAGTTAAAGAGGAACTTGTTGTTCTTCTGCTCTTCATAAGCAGCCTTATCAACATCACCCCACTTATTTGTATCTATAGCTTCCTGAATAACAGCATTAAGGATTGGCTTTGGAAGTGAAGCAGGATCTGCAAGAGAACTATCTATGATGATTTCTCTTTCCTTTGTAAGTGTATCTGCTGACATCTCTTCTCTAGTTACATACTGTGGATTCATAGCAGCTATCTGCATAGCTATGTTCTTCATTGCTTCCTGAATAGCATCATCATTCTTATCTGAATCAGCTTCTACAAGAACACCGATCTTACCACCCATATGGATATAAGAAACTACTACATCACCTGTAAGCTTCTCAAAACGACGAATTGTAAGATTCTCTCCGATCTTAGCTACCATAGCCTTATGATGCTCTTCAACTGTAGCTGAAGCATCAATATCTGACTTATCAGCAAGGAATGCAGCCATATCAGCATAGTTTCCCTTGTTGATCTGTGTAGCAAGACCATTTACATATGTCTGGAATACTTCATTCTTAGCAACGAAGTCAGTCTCTGAATTTACTTCTATAATAGTAGCTGTCTTAGCATCATCTGAAATAACTGTTGCAACTATACCTTCTGCTGCTATACGTCCAGCCTTCTTCTCAGCCTGAGCAAGACCCTTCTTACGAAGGAACTCTATAGCGCCATCAAAATCACCATCTGTCTCTGTAAGAGCTTTCTTACAGTCCATCATTCCGGCACCAGTCATTTCTCTAAGTTTCTTTACATCTGCAGCTGAAATTGCCATTTTCATATCCTCCTATATTTATCTTACTCAGCGTCTGCTGTCTCTTCTACTGCCTCTTCTGTTACTTCTTCAGCTTCTGCATCAGACTCTGATGCACCTTCATTTGCCTCGATAACAGCATCTGCAAGCTTAGAAACGATAAGCTTAACTGCACGGATAGCATCATCATTTCCTGGGATAACATAATCAAGATCATCAGGATCACAGTTTGTATCAGCTATACCGATAAGAGGAATTCCGAGTGCATGTGCTTCCTGTACGCAGA
>DOVG01000171.1 GCA_003520205.1 Lachnospiraceae bacterium | reverse complement strand
CACTTTCTTTTGCAAAAGAAACAAATTTTTCTGAACCGTCATAGCATCCGGTCATTGCGGGATATATGACATAATATGTTTCTTCCAACGGTTTAAGCAATTCCCGGAATTTCTGCCAGTCGCAAAGCATTCCGTGCAATGCCAGTATCGTCTTATTCTTTTTATCTCCATATGAATGAAACTGCATTCTTTTTCTCTCCATGGAAAGTTTTACTGAAAATGAAAATACCACATTTCACATGATATTATTAACATCCATTATATGTTATCTCATTCTTCGGAAAGCCTTATATATAGGGAAGTTTAATAAATACTATCTTCCGAACGGTAACATTAGGAATTATATCATGTTATATCGTATTACGAAACTAATAAGGGAAAATATAAGGGAAATCTTACTATTAAATATGGCATAGAACTGCTGAAATGCAAAAGTCACGCCTTATGCTTTATTATCAACATAAGGTGTGACTATACTCACGTCTTACTACTAAAAAAACATCAAAAAATCAATCGAACAGATCGTCCAAAGTTTATATATATTATTTCAAATAATCCGGATCAATTCGAATCATTTCGACAAGTGCTTTATTTCTGTAATTCAGATCCTCACGAAGCGTAAATCCCTGTGATTCCCAGAAAGCATTTCCACCTACATTTTTTTTGAACGCAACGAGAAGAACCTTGTTAATACCCTATTTTTTTAGTGCTTCAAGAGAAAGGTCAACGAGCTTCTTTCCAATCCCCATTCTTCTGCAATCTGGTAATACGCAGGCATCCTAAAAAAGTTTTCTCATCCATCCTATGTATTTATCATACTCAAGTACGGTACCATAATGACCATTCTTTATATATTCGACGCGTGCCTTCGGAAAAAGATTTTTAAGCGACTGCTGTTCCTCATTTGAGAAGAAGTCTTTCTCTGGGAAAATCAGCAGAACCTTATCCTGCACACGATCAAAATCACTCATTATGCATGGTTTCAGATTCACAACCTTACCGACCATACCGGTGATATGGATATCCTTCTCTTTGGGATAATCCTTAAACATATACTCAAGCATTTCACGAAGGTATTTCCTATCCTCCGGCGTTTCATCTTTTGCATAATTTTTAATACAGGTTTGAATTACCTTCGGCTTAAGTTTTTCATAATTGCTATGCTTCATATACCAGAGCAGAATCGGAAGAAAGCGGTATTTCTTCTTTTCGGTCCGCATGGTATTTTCATCAAGTCCGGCTGTAGAGAATAAGCCCAATCCGTTTACCATTTCGGGATACTTCCTTGTAAAAATCTGCGCCATCATCCCGCCAAAACTTGCTCCGGCAAAAAAGGCACTGCTTATGCCAAGCTTTACAAAGAACTCATGTATGACTTCTGCCGTTTCATCAGCAGATTTTATTTCAATCGGGTAATCGAATATGAGTGTCCTGTATTCATCGGACATCTTCTCAACATACTTAAACCACATCTCGGAACAGTTCATCCCGCCGTTAAGAAATATGATCACAGGCTTGTCGGATTCTCCCGCAAATACATAACGGATATTCCCCCCACCAACCTTCATTACCTGATATGGATTCTTTTTAAGAAACGGTTCTATTTCCTCGCGATAACTCATTCATCGTCCTCCCTTACATAGCGATAGATAGTGTCAAATATGAGATCCACATTTCTCTGAAGAGATTCCTCAAAAAAAGTCTCCCTGTTTTGATATATTGCGTAGATTGATTTAATAAAATTTATGACTATACCAAGATCTATATCCTTACGAATCCCGGTAATATATGGTAGTATCTTTGTGATACGATCCGTATCTTTTGCACTTTCAAAATATGTTCCGTCAGTAATATGTGTCTTCAGCCATATCCAGTCTTCAAGCCTTATTTTCAGTAAAAAATTATTCTCTGGCCTGTAATAGTCGCGATACCAATCAAGAAATTCCTTAACTGTGATTGTTCCACCACTTGACAGAAGAGCAGTCAGTTTGCTCATCGATCTTGCTTCCATCTCTCCAATTAGCGCCTTAGCAAAACTCTCCTTGGAATCATAAAAAATATAAAAGGATCCGACCGAAACACCTGCAGCTTCTGTAATCCTGGCAATCGTCATCTTCTTAAACCCGATTGTACTGCTCAGTTCAAATCCGGCTTCAATCAGTTTACATTGAATCTCATCTCTCTGTTCCTTTGTAAAAGCTACTGCCATAACAAATCCCTTTCTATGAATATTACATATCTAAAGTTCATACGAATATTATCACGCTAAAATTCATATGTCAAGAAAAATATAGAGCACCTTAAAGAAGATGCTCCTATTCAACCATCATTAATTTCAAATTAACCTTATCAGTTATCCAGAAAATAATGAAAATACATCATTCTACATAGTATTATTAACACCTATTATATGTTATCTCATTCTTCGGAAAGCCTTATATATAGGCAGGTTTAATAAATACTATCTTCCGAACGGTAACAATAAGAATTATATCGTCTTATTTAGATAGCAATATCATTAATGTTACGGTTAGTCCCTCACCCTTACTCGAACATACCAGTTCTCCGTTCATCCTAGCCATCAGTGCAGATGCAATATATAGTCCCAATCCACTTCCTTCAATATCCGAATCCATTGCATTCTTACCTCGATAAAACTTGTTCGTTATAAGATCCAGCTCGTCGGCAGGCACTCCCTTTCCATGATCTGTAATGGTCATATTCAGGTAATCACCATTTATTTTATAGCTTATATCTATATCCGTTCCGGCATATTTATAGGAATTGGCTATTATATTTCCTATTATCTGCGACATTCTCATCATGTCAATATGTATCATACATCCCGCTACAGGTTCCTCACGGGTGAGTCCCCTCGGATCAGACGCTGTAACTATATCATGCAATACATTCGAATTCTCATCGGTACATTTTACAGTCATTTCTCCGATATCATCCAGTGTTGATGTCAGAAGATCATTTACCAGATTCTCCATCTGTTCGGTCTTGCTCTGTATGCCCTCGATTTTGCCACGCATGTATTCATCTTCTGTCCTTAATGACATAACATAACATATGGTATTTATACCGGTTATCGGAGTCTTAAGATCGTGACTGAGCTGTGCGACAAGTTCCTTCTCCTTACGCTTTAGTTCATTTTCTCGAGCCTTCGAAGCCTTCAGCTCCTCTCTCATGATATCGAAGCTTTCAGTAAAAACTCCGAACATGTTGCTCTTTTCCATTTCAAGCGGACTGTCAAGATCTCCGTATGCGACTCTTCCTGCAAATTCCTTCATCTTACGGAACGGCTCCAGCACATTTTTCCTGATATAAATATAATATAGTATTGCCACAACTATCATGAGCAGAAAAATAAATGTCGCAACAATAAATAAAGTGTTTAGCGCCTTGTTATACTGAGCTCTTGCAACATCAGGGATTGCAACCGTACCTAAGAATCTGTCATTATCCGTCACTGCAAGGCTCAGGCTTCCGCCTCCGCGAATATCCGTAAGCGTCTCTGTACGTCCTTCCGGATAAACACAAAAACCGTCCTTGTCAAAAACAAGTATTTCCATGTCAGGATACCTGCTCTCCAGAACGGAAAGATCATTTATATTCTCTTTCACTGTTTCCGTGATGTCATTCTGCAGCATTATATCAGGAACAAAGCTGTGCCTCGCAGTCATGAATAATATCACGAGTGTGCAGCCTATCAGGACAGACAGAAACAGAACTACTCGTCCGTATTTCATTCCTCTTCCTCCAAAATGTAGCCGACACCCCAAACTGTCTTGATTATGGCTGGTTCATTCTGATCTGCCTCCAGCTTCTCACGCAGATGTCTTATATGCACTGCGACTGTACCATCACCCACATACCCGTCTTCCCAGACATTCTGAAGAAATTCATCTTTAGTGATAACTCTTCCCCTGTTCTCCAGGAAATAATAAAGCATCTTATATTCCAGCGCTTTAAGGATGATATTTTTTCCGTGTTTGTTCAGTGAATGTGCCTGAGTATCAAGGAAGACTCCATCGACTACCCTTATCTTCTTCTGACCTTCAATCTTAGAAGCAGCCGGTGCCGCAGGTGCAGACCGTGCCTTCTCATATCTGGTCAGGATTGCCTTCACCTTTGCGAGGAGGATATTCATTTTGAAAGGCTTCTTGATATAGTCATCGCCACCGATATTAAGAGCCATAAGTACATCATCATCGCTTGTTCTCGCACTGATAAAAAGGATTGGCATGTCATACTCTGTCCTGACCTTCTTGCAGAATTCGAATCCGGACTTTTCACCCAGATTGATATCCAGAAGCAACAGAGAAACGGTGTTTTCCCTGAGGAAATCCACCGCACTCTCATAGCTCGTCACATAAGCCGTCTTTATATCAAATATATTGAAACACTCTGCCATATTCTCGGCAATAATCTCATCATCATCTATAATGAGGCACTTATATTCCATATTATCTTACTCCTATAACCCCGCCGTTTTCTCCGGCAAACATTATCTTTCCTTCTTCCGGAACAGTAACGTATTCACCATAGTCCTTCATATAGCTGGAGTATATCAGTCTGCCAAAATTATCATATATGTAAATTGATGCCTTCTCCGGTATATCGAAGGACACCGTCTTTCCTGCTATATCTCCTACATTATACCACTGTGCATGTTCGGAATTAAGCTCTATTTCGGTAATGTCTGAAGTAAAATCAGGTATAGCTTCTTCACTTATGGCCTTTAAAGTCTTGTTCCTTGTCTGAAGATACTGTGTTCCGTCCTCTGTTACCAGTTCAAAATCCTCCAGTCTTCCTCCGTTCTCACCCGGCATAAAAAGAAAACCTACACCGCTATCTTCATCCGTAAGCATAAAGGTCTTTTCCAATCCCTTTATCTTTGCATAGCCCGTTTCTCCCTCGGGTATAACAACCTCCAGACAAGGATCATCATAAACTGTATTTGAATATCTCATATTAGTGACGTAATATTTCTTTCCGTCACGTTCCTCCCAGGCTTTCTTTACATCCTCTCCGACAGAAGCTTCTCCGACTCTCTGAAGCATATATCCCGAATTAGTAAATCTGCGAAATCCTTCATACCTGACATTCTCATATTTTGTAATATAAGTGTTTCCATCCCTTTCAACGAAGTGAAGCAGTTCCTGATCCGGATCCTGAAGAAATGTATCTGTTCCCGGTTCTCCTACCATTTTTACAAATGAATCTGCTTCGGTATACTTATATCTTACCGCTCTCGGAATATCCGCAGTAAGCTCGGTAAGTTCCATATATTCTCCGTTCGGAAAATCCACTCTGTAGATTCCACCTGTGCAGGCATATATATCAGCAAGTCCCATATATTTTTCCGGAACCTTATCCAGGGTAACCTGTTCCTCCGGCAGTATATCCTTACACTCTGCTCCAGTTTCCTCAAGTGCCGCTGCCATAAGTTCCTGCGAAAGCACAGTAGCTTCCGTACCGTCACCTCCTGTGATTGTTACCGCCACGGATATTTCTTCCTCTGGTGCGACCATAAGACCTGCAAATTGATGATCCAACGAGCCGCCCTTGAAGAGAACCTGCGGACAATCTTCAATTCCGGCATATCCGAAGAAATCCACCGAATCCCATCCAAGTCCGAACCACCACTCATACGGATCCGTCACGTCTGTTTTCATCATAGCCTTCTTCGACTCTTCCGAGAGAATCCTCTCGTCTCCCATGAAAAATGTACTTCCGAAGATACGCATATCATCAACTGTTGACATCATTCCACCCGAGCCGAAGGCCACACAATAATCTGTAGCATATGGTACATTTCCCTGGATCAGTACTCTCGCAGTATTGGGACTACCGTACATTTTAAGACACGTGCCCGTACTTTCAAGATCAAGGGGCTTACATATATGGTTGTCCACATAATCAGTAAAGCTTTCTCCGCTCACTCTTTCAACTACGATCTCAAGTAAGGTTAAACCATCATTACAGTAATTCTCCATGGTGCCCGGATCACTCTTAAGCCTTGATCGGCTGAGGTTATCCAGAAATCTATCATGAGCATCTGTAGATACTTCGTCATACAACATGTTATCACCTAACATGAAGCCCATAAGTCCCGATGTATGATTCATAAGCATCCTGACCGTTATATCCTTATAGCGCTCATCCTGCATTTTGAACTCTTTTACATACTGCGTAACAGGAGCATCAATATCTATCTTTCCCTGTTCTGCCAGCTGCATGGCTGCGGTCACACAGAAAACCTTGCTGACGGAACCGATAGCTGCTATGCGATGTACTTCCGCATCACCTTCCTCAAAACCCGTTTCGACTGTGTCGGTTTCTGTTTCTAAAATCTCTATACCTGATTCCTCATATACTATATTTTCATTTATCTGGGATGCATGGGCAGCTGTGCCTCCCGAGAGACAAATCATAGCTGCTGCAGCAAATAATATTTTTTTATTAAATACTCTCATAATATCTCCCTTTACTCCGTCATAAGTTCGGTTACGGAAATCTTCTTTATCTTCGCCGATCCGATATATGCACTTACAAAGCAGAACATAGTCAGAAGTACAGCCGTCATGCCAAGCAGTAATTTACTTATAACAAATGTTCCGAAGGCTTTACTCATAATAGCCGTAAACAGAACACTTCCGCCTATGGTACCGGCTACTGCTGCTATTAGTACAGCCGGCATGATCTTAAGTGCCGACTGGAACATAAGATCCTTTGATGTATATCCCATAGAAAGCATTACGCCAAGCTCTCTTCTCTGGCGCCTTATAGTCTGCTCCATAAGGATGGAAATTATCACAGTAACTACGATTAAAGTAACGATCAGAAAAACGATTGCTGATATATATATTGCATGGAACAATCCTCCGATCTGTGTCATCATAAGGTCATTAAGGTTTTGAACATTTCTGATGACAAATCCATCACTGGTTCCGGAAATCACTATGTCTCCAACCTGTACCGAATACTCCGCATGGCTTATGCCATGGGTTGAAAGAAGCTCCGCAATACGCTGATCTGCTAAGGCTCTTATCCTTTCTTCTTCCGAATCTCCTTCCGATCCGTCTTTTCTTGTATCTGTAATACTTTTTCCATACGTATCAAGAAGCAGTGACATGAATTCTTCTTTATCGGTTCCCTCTTCAAGATAAACATCTATCGATAATGGACGTATATTTGGTGATAATCTGTTTAATCCCTTGTGTGTAACATAAAGATAATCTCCGTTATTGGTAACTGCCGTTATCAGGCCTGAGATAATATAATTCTTTTTAGTCCTGTCAACTTCCACAGTCAGATTATCTCCAACCTTAAGTCCGTGTCTTGCCGCAAAAGTCATCGAAACAACGGCTTCATTCTCATGTTCCGGCATCTTTCCTTCACTCGGATTCAAATTCTCACATTCACCGAAATCCTCGTAGGACACAACAACCAGCTCTTCTGTTTTGTCATAAGCCGTTATATATTTCCAATTACCGATATCCAGCGAAAATGTACCAACCAGAGTTTTACGTACTCCTGGAAGCTGACGGATATTCTCTGCAACTTCATTAACATCTGCATATTCAGCTACCGAAATACTGTAATCCGAGAACTCGCATCCCGCCATCCTTCTGGCAATTTCCATTTCCGATCCGAAGGAATCCACCATTATCACTCCTACTGCAGCCGCTACTGCAGTTATAGCTATACAAAGCGTGATTCCCACATTTCTTTTGGTGTTTTGTAAAAACGCTTTCATCGCAATGCGGACATTTATATTTCCATGGGTATTTCTGAGAGGCAGAGGATTTTTTCCGAAATGGTGTGTCTCGATTCCCTTTCTGAATGCAACAACCGGAGGATACTTCTTAACCATTCTTGCTCTTAAAAATGCTATCATACCTGTAATAACAAGTATTACTAATGCAGTGATACACATCACGCCTATATCAAGCGTAAATTCTCCGTGATGTCCCGATAATACTTCTCCTACACCGTGCATCATCTTGATAAGCATAGGTGATAATATAGTACCTGCTGTAATACCTATAAGTGCTGTTATAAGATACTCTGCCGTATAAGCAAGTGTTATTTCCCTTGATGTATATCCTAATGCTTCAAGAACTCCTATGAACTGAACCTGATCCAGTATATCTCCTGCAATACGAAATCTTATCATTACAAGCGATGCTGCAAGAACAACTGCTGACATAAAAAGCATGATATATACGATTATCGTAATGTACATCAAACTCATTTCATACGCATCCACATATGTATACGGCATCATCTTCGGGCCAACTGTTAAACCCGTGCTGTCTTCAATCCTGTTCCTATATTCATTATAAATATCCTCACTGTCTTCAGGCACCTCACTGTCGAAAAGAACTGTCTCCCACCTGTCAAATACACTCATCAGACTTCTAAAGTCTTCGTCACTGACCACGATGGAATATCCGTTATTCTGATCACCGAGAAAAATAGCTTCATAGAATCCCGCTACTGTAAATTCAAATTGCTTTGCTCCAAAGATAATAATGAACTTATCTCCTTCTTTAAATCCCGACGAATCCTTACCGGCATATGGCAGATAGATAGGATGCTCAAGTCCTGCTCTCTCTTCCTTAGAAAGTAAAGTTTCCGGCTCGCATTTTGTAATTCTTTGCGTCTGGTTTTCTGTAAGAACCTGCATATATAGTGAATGCTCTTCACCATTTGTATCCAGATATCTTGAAGCTGTACTGAACAGTGTTTCAAAATGCTCCACATCCGTAACTCGTTCATCTTGTTTAAGAATATCTATAAAACTGTCGTTATAGAAAGAATCCTTTATCATGATCATACTTTTATGTACCGCATACTTATCGGCCACATTCGGAAATATCTTCTGCATATCCGCCTGGCTTCCGATAGCCGTTGAAGCTACTGCCATGGTGATCATAAAGAGAATCATGAGGAGGATTGCCTGAAATTTATGTTTTTTTAGATTTGCTATTGAAAGCCTGATTACCTTATTTTTCATCTTTACCATCCCATCTCATCCAAAAATTTCTGGAGACCTTCCTGTCTGGTCTTTATGTCGTCTGTTCCGTATGCCGGCATCTTGTATTCGCCTACCGCAGCTCCGTCTCGGAAGTAGATAACTCTGTTTCCTCGAAGTGCAGTCTTCAGATCATGCGTTACCATTACGATGCTCTGTCCCTTATTATTGACCTCGGTGAAAATGTCAAGCACATCACGGCCTGATGCCGAGTTAAGACTTCCTGTAGGCTCATCGGCGAAAAGTATCTTAGGTTCGTTAATAATAGCTCTTACGATTCCTACTCTCTGGCATTCGCCGCCTGAAAGCTGGTTCGGATATTTGCCCCACATCTTCTCATCGATTCCGACCTTCTTCAGAAGCTCTTCTGTTTTTCGGATAAGCTCCTTTGAATTCTTCTGTACCACCAGTGCTCCGGTCAGGATGTTATCGAAGACAGTCATACTTTCCAGAAGATATATGCTCTGAAATACAAATCCGCAGTTTTCTCTTCTGAATACAGCCAGCTGATCATTGGAGTATTTTGCGATATCCTTATCTCCAAAATAGACACTTCCGAGAGTCGGTGTATCCATTCCTGAAAGAGCATAAAGCAGTGTGGATTTTCCCGATCCCGATGCTCCCATGATTATGGTGAAATCTCTGTCCATGATCTCAAGATCTAAATTCTTTATTACATGCTGCTGCATTCCACCGTTCGAAAATGACTTACACAGCTTATCGGTACGAAGTACAGTTCCCATTCTTATATCCTCCATATGAGTTTCATTTTTACCTTATGCTATATTTATACATCATACCTGCCATAAAAATCTTTACAGCTTTACTATTAGTTTATTAAGCGTTTATTAAATGAAAAAATAATTACATAATAAAAATACGATTCCGGCGGAATCGTATTTTAAAATTATATTACGTACATTACTTAGATATACTCATTGTATCTCCTGTTTCTCAATTTTCCTGTTATTATTTATAATGCCTCATGGATTAAATCATTTATGTGTATTTCAACACTGTCCAGACACGGAACAGAACAATTCTCCGAGTTTAATAAAAGAGGAAGTTCCGTGCATCCCAGAATAACTGCTTCAATACCGTATTGATCCCGCATTTTGTCTATTATGTTTTGAAACTCTCTTAATGTGCTCTCCTTAACAATCCCTAATTCCAGCTCCTCAAAAATACGTTTTGCCACAAGAGTTCGATCTTTTTCATCAGGAATATATACTTCTATCCCTACATCCCTGAAATCATTTTTCATGTAATCCTGTTCCATTGTAAAAATGGTTCCAAGAAGAAGTATCTTATTATATCCTTTGCTCTTTACCTCTTTGCAGACTGCTTTAGGAATACTGATCAACGAAACGCCGGTATCTTTAACCAATTCTTCAAACACAATATGCATAGTCACTGCCGTCAAAGATATAACTTCTGCACCTGCTTTTTTAAGACACCGCACTTTCCCGAAAAGATAATCCTTAAGAAGGTCATATTTCTCCGAAGAAACATAATCCCACGCTTTTCTGAAATCCAGACTCTCAATAACGATTTCCGGCATCTGTTTTCCATCTGTAATCTTATCAATTCTTGAATTTAATTCCTTATAATACATAAGCGTGGATTCAGGCCCGGTACCGCCCACTAATCCTATTTTTTTCATAATCAATCCTTTCTTCATCCTTTTCGGAAATCCAGTCTGCTTAAAGCCTTCCCATTAGGAAGAGGTATCCTTGTTAGGAGTATGTCTTTATATCCAATCTCCACCATTTTTGTCATAAGAAAATTCTCATCCATGACAGCTTTTAATGCTTCGGGCAATTACCTTTTCTTCAATACTGCCAACACTGCATAATGCAGAATATCAAACTGTTCCGGTGCTATTTCTTCAAGAAGCCTTTTGTGTTCTGAATCCCATTTCACCAGTTCTTCTTTTGTCAGTGAGGCGCCTACGCCCCGGCAGGCTTTCATCCTCCCATGCCAGGATTCCTTCGTAAAAGGCACCATAAGATCGTATTCCTCATGTTCCTCCATTTCAAAATAATCATACGCAACATCCGGAATCCATATTGGATGTCTTGTTTCTCCGGCACCAGACCAGTTTGGATTATATTTAAGGACAAGTTCCTCACTTTTACCCGCTATTAGATCTTCAAACGGAAGCCACGCCATATAAAGGATCAACAGCTTTCCATCCGGTTTTAACAGTTCTGCCAGCTTCGGCATGACACTATTATGATCAAAATACCAAAAGCATTGGCAAGCCGTAATCACATCGAAGCTTTCCCCAGGAAAATTTATATTCTCCGTAGAAACAGCCAGATAGTCAATATCCATTTTTTCTGTTTTCGACAGCTGCTTTGCCTGCTCTATCTGCTCAGGTGATATGTCAGTACCCGTCCATTTTGCGCCATATCGGTACATATTCCTGGGAAGCACCCTGTCCCCGTTCCGAGATCAAGCACCTTCTGTCCTTCGATGCAAAGTCCTCTATCTATAATCTTCTGATAAAACTCATTTGGATAGATATCCCTGTACTTTGCGTATTCTACGGAAATTCTTCCCCAGTCAAAGGCTTTTCCGGCATCTATCCGATTATCTGTTATTTCCATTATCAATTTCTCCTATAATTTTCCCCAATATCCATTTTTATTCCCACTAAATAATGATTTTACTGAATAAACTCTCTCATCCACTTGATGAATTTATCATATTCAATGATAGTTTTGTAATGACCGTTCTATATATATTCCACGCGTGCCTTATTGAAAAGATTTTTAAACTTCCTTATTAGATTCCCGCGACCCGAGCCTACCAAGATATATACAGTAAACAATTGCGGTCACTATCGTCATGCCTATGTAGATCCAGCCAAGTAGCTCATTATCCGCTTCAGCTCCAAGCTTAGACAGTACATCAATCACGGAATGCGCTATGATACATGGGATAATACTTTCGCTCTTGTAGCATACCATCGTGAAAATGAAACCCCAGCTTATAGCAAAGATAATTTGTATTACTGTCTCAAATCCCGCATGTCCAGTAAAAAGATTAATTATATGTCCTATTCCGAATGTTACGGCCGAAACTATGATCGCCACGATTTTCTTGTTCTTTAAAAGCATCGCCCTGAAAAGAAAGCCCCTGAATATCATTTCCTCCACAAAACCAACAAGAATCATGGAAAGTACTGCATATGCCAATGAAGCACTCTTATAAGTCGGGGCAAATCCACCCCATATATTTCCGGTAGCCAGGATCCACACGGGTATGAAGAACAGATACCTCTTCGTATCTTTCGGCCATCCGTCAAGACCGTACTTTTCTTCCAGATGATTCGTTTTAACAAACGCAATAATACCTGCTGTAAAGACTAACAGCGCAATCAACATATAGATACTGTCATCTCCAAAATCACCTCTTATCGTACCTAAAACGACGCAGTATGCCACAATCCAAAGTACTGCGAACAGTATTTCTTTCTTTAGATACAATTCATATAGTTTACGCATATCAAACTCCTTTCCGGGCATCTGCCGTTGGTTTTTTCTTTGCAAACCATCCTCTGAAAATACCGCCCTGGAACAAAGACAATATCGTGAAGAAAATATCTGCAAAAATGATAAAAACAAATGACGGCACCATAATCCTTGTGTAATGCTTACCAAACTTCTTCTGTCGGCTTATGCAGAATGCAAGCCATAGATCAAAGGTAATAATGCCGCAGCCAAAGGCGAGGACTTCCAATGTCTGTTTTCCAAATTGAATCCATGGTTCTGCTGTTAAAAATCCATCTCCACTGATTCCGGTGAGCGCTACATTCAAAATAGTAATCCCGAAAAATACCATGATCATGATACGCATAACATTCATCATGACACCACCACCGATACCAAGACCTCCGCACCACTTCATGCCACTTCTGTTACAGAAATTCTCCATAATCTGCATCAGTGGTTCATTTTGCCTGCCCTCGATAAACCCGTTATTGGCAATCACATATACTTTGGATGACAGTTTGTTTTCTTTAGCGAGATTTTCCAATTCTTTTAGGAACGGCAGGACATGTGAAGGAATCCCGTCAACATAAAGTGGCATGCAAAAGACAATATTATCACTTTCGGTCGCTTTTTCCAGCACCCTGCTGTAATCGCCCTTTGTCCTTAATTTTTCCTGCTCCCTCTTTCCCATCACAAAACATTTCGTAAAAGCCGCGATGAACCCTGACGCACTTAACCGTTTCTTTGGGCTGCAATCTATAAAAAGTGTTTTCATAGGGCAGATACCTCCAGTTCATTAAAATCAGTCAAAAAAGAAACATCAAAAAATGCATACCCTTCATTCAACGCATTTCTCTCTACCATCAATTCCCATGTTTTCATTTCTGATGGAGAAATGTCACCATAAACAAATACTTTTAATCTGTTATGCTTCCCGTATCGCAGGGTATGGTGCATCTGTTTTCCTCTGTACGTACTCATTGGCGTGGATGTTCCGATAGATCTGTCCAAAATATTCTTAACCGCAGGGCTATATCCGCCATAGTAATTCTCCGTAATAATCACCAGATCATCAGCCTGCCCTATCACACGGCATATCTGCTGCAGGGAATCTTTCAAATCACAGGTGGCAGGATTTTTTGTCCAGCAGTGAAAACAGCCCTGACAAGGAGCATATTTCCCGTCAGCCCATATCACCTGACTCGTTGTTTTTTTTAGCAATTCATCGAAATTCTGATCTAAATCGTGGATTACAGTTTTCATATTATCGTCCTTTTCTTGATGCAATCATGCCCTCGAAGACATTTATAAGCATCTTCTCGATCTCATGCGCATCATATTCCATTGAATTGTTTGCAAGGAGACTTGCAAGCCCGTGCGCCACACAGAAAAATGTAAGAAATATCTCCCTGGCTTCACCGATATCACAGTCCATTCCTTTAGCCATCACTTCCATGATTCCTGAAAGATCCGAATCTCCTATAAGTGCCTCTACTTCCATTCCACCAAACTTGTCTGTCTGAAACAGGAAACGAAACAGATTTTTTTCCTCATAACCAAAACGGACATAATTAAGTCCGAGTGCAAGCATCGGATTCTTGTCAGTTTCCTTTGGCATTATAAATGCCGTATGATAATCATCTGCAAGCTTGTATGCCGCTTCCCTGATTTCATCCACAGTTTTAAAACTGTAAAGGACAGGCTGAGTAGAACATTTTAGATATTCTGCTATCGTTCTGGCATTCAAATTCTCATGTCCGCTTGCGCGGATAACCTCAAATGATGCATTTTCTACCATCTCTTTTGTAATTCTGACTTTTGGTGGCATAGCAATCTCCTTTTATAATCATCGTTGTATAACCTCTGTTATGTAATGATGATTATATTATAATTTTCTGACTTGTCAAGATGTTTTTTCATCAAAAAATGGCGACACCCTTATAGGATCATCGCCACTATGCGTAAAACAGTTTTCATTTGTCAGTGCAACTGTATTTTTTCAGCCTATTCCCGAATATAAGGCATATCCCCGATCCACTTGAGCCGAGGATAAACAATACCAAAGCTGCACCTAAGTCTTTACCGCTTCCGAACGGGAAATGTAGCGATTCACCGCTACTGCTAATACATGGTTCACAAACTTTACCCACCATAAACTATATGTCAAAAAACAAAGAGCACCAAAAAGATGCTCTTGTTCAATCATTTCCTGCCCGGATATTTATTAAGATTACGCTTTCTGCGGTGCAAGAAGTGCAACAACATACTCTTTTGTTACATTGTATAGTTTCATTACTTTTGCAATTATATCTTCATCAGAAGCACCATCTAATCGTAGCATCTCGATTGCTCCGGAAATTTTCATTTTTTTATCTCTGTTTTCTAGCGATTTACACATATCAACACCACCTTCCTCTTCTTCAAACTCCAAACCAAGTTTTATTGCACTATTAAGGAAATATGCCGTCTCCGGACTAAACTTCCTGTGATTTGTCTGTAAAATTATCTCATCCGCATCATCCGACTGATGCTTTATAAGCTTCATTGCATATCCCAGTTCTGTATGGAATTTTTCAAAATCTTCATCAGGCATATCTGCCGGAGATATAAGATTAAGCTTGTAATCACTCAGGAACTTAAAAAGCCTTTCATCTCGGACATCCAGCATTTCGAAAAGACTTCTCAGACCATCCCAAGGCTCCTCACCCAGATATACAACAGCTGTTATTATAGGCATCAGCTTGTCACCTTTTCTAAGTCCCGAGAGAAACTCTTCACTGGTAAGCTTTATCTTTAGTACTCCATCCTCGGCAACAAGTTCACCTTCTTCATCTTCTCCATCTGTATTCTTCTTATATGAACGCTTTATCTCCGCAATCTGTTTGGAATAGCCAAGCATATCATAGAGACCATCCTTTACAGGCATCCCATAATGAACCTTATCTTGAAGCTCAGCACCCAGAATTACATATATAGCATTATTATCCATCATCGCATTCCAGATTTTTAAAAGATCACGGTACTTCTGTACAGGAACTCTTGCGTTATTGCCATATGGAACAGTAAGCTCTGTTGTATCAAGTTCCTTCAGTTCATCAGCCTTAATTACTTCCTCACCACCATACAGAAGGAAGTTAAATGCATCAGCAAATAATTTATTGTTAGAAAGATAATTCTTTCCCTCTGTATCAATTACACCCAATTTCCAGTCCTCCTTTTATGCACCACAAAGAAAGGATATTTATCCCCTTCTCATTAATTAACATACCACAGTTCAGCTTTGATATCAATTATAAGTGTATATCTTTTTGCTTATGTTTCACCGTTTCCGACTCTTTATTCTTATCAACAATTTGCTGCTTTTTCTTCAGCGTATCAAATAAGGATAACTTAACTTGTTCCTTCTTCTCTGTAAATTTCTTACTTAAATCTTTTGCATGCTCTATCATGGATAGAACTTTATTCATTATTTTCTTCAATAAAGGAATGGTTTCATCCGGATTCGGTACATATACATAAGAATTTCCTTTACTATCTTTTACAGGATGATCAAGTGAAGCAGTGAAGGCACTTAAATCATTATAAGTATCCGATGTGACTCCCATATCTGATAAATCATTCTCCATTTCTTTCAGCTTGGGAAGTTCTTTTTGTTCTATTTTCTCTTCCCATTCCTGAAGTTCTTTCTCAGCAGCAGCTTTTGCATCCGTATAGTTATCCAGTTCAGTTTGTACCTGCGTGAGTTCACTTTTAGCTTGATTCACTTCATTTTGTACCTGTTCTTTTTCAGCCTGCTTCTGCAATTTTTCCGCCTGTGACTTCGCTATTTCTTCCTTCACGCTATTAAGTTTAGACTGTTCATTTTTATACTCAGTATTTATATCTTTTATATATGAGTTATACATTGTAAGAATGTCTTGCACGTTTTTTAATTTATTCTTCTCTTCTGATAAATGCAGTTGTACCTGTTCAAGTTCAGTCTGCTTATCCTGGATTTTTTGATCAACTTCTTTTACTAACTCTTCAGCTGACTCTTTTGCAAGCTGCGCCTGCTGTGATGTAAGTATCGCTTCTTCAATGGCACTCTCTGCTTTCATTTCTGCTATGGTACGATTTCCACCTACCGTTGTACCATTAAGTACCGGATAACGGTTCTTTCCAGCATGTTCATCAAGGTACTCCTGAAATACTCTGTGGAACATACTCATCTCGGTCTGATCCATAAGTTCCTTCGCACATACCTTCTTCCTCGGCGGTTTATCCGGGTGTTTCTCATTCCACTTCTTGTCATCAACTACAGGGATAAAAAGAAAGTGCATATGAGGCGTTGTTTCGTCCATATGCACATAAGATGAGATAACATTTTCTGTTCCGTATCTTTCACTTAAGAATTCATAGCATAACCGAAAAAAATCCTTTATCTCTTCATCAGTGTAGTAAACCTCCTGCTGTTTTGGTGACTGCTTAACCTCAACCGTACCATCTTTATGATGCACTTCGTTTTCTTCATATATGATGTTTCCGTTATCATCATACACAGGTGCATGAGTTGGAAGGGTAACACACCAGCTGCCATATATGATTACATCTGCGCGGTTCATACATTTTACATTCGGATCAGATAGTCTCGCTTCCAGTATATCCTTCTGTTCCCTCGTGTCAGTACATAAGTTATAGTTAAGATGTGTTCTCTCAGGATCAATACGCTCATTTCCAAATGTAACAAAATTTCCGTACTCATCCTTTTTTCTTTCGCAGTGGGCAAA
>DOVG01000124.1 GCA_003520205.1 Lachnospiraceae bacterium | reverse complement strand
CCTTTTAACACCATATGACATACGGATTGCTCCATTTCTTACGAAATTCTCGCAATCCTAGAAACACTCAGAAACCGCTAGTTTTCTACGAACAGAGTACTTTGTACTCTGTATCGGGCAGTCGTCAAACTATATCAATTATGCAAGCATATTGATATAGTTTTCCTCGTTGCCATCGTAAACTGCTATTTCCTCGTGTTTCATCGTGTCATAAGGTCAAGCTGCTTTTCCTGCAAGCAGGAACGCAGTTTGACTTTTGACACTTATGTCATTAATATATATTATGATAAGATGACATAGGTGCCAGAAGGTGCGATTAATGGCATAACATATGGCGTATTTATGTGAGGGAACAATACTATGAAAAAAATATATAAAAACATGGCTCAATGTAAGAAATGCGGGGACATTATAGAGTCAAAGAAGAGAGTTGGAGTAGTAAGGTGCTCCTGCAAAAGTATAGGAGTAGAAGGCGGTCATTATTATATAAAGAGAAGCGGGAATAAGGAAGATATAATCGAGCTTACTGAATATGAGGAGATTTGACAGATATATATGAAGAAAATGTTAATTACAATTATCGTAATTGTTTTCATTATTGGTATAGTTCTTGCGCTTATAACTATGATTTCTGCCAGGAAATCAGATGAAGTAGATAATGACGAGGGTAATCTGGTTGAATATGTTACTGTAAATATGACTACTGAATCAACCGAGGAAAAAACTGAAGAAGTTATATTTTCTCCGGCAGAGGATACTTTTCAAAGGGTTGATACGAATAATACTACAACTACAGATGAAGCGACTGATAATTCGGGTGCTTCTTCCGACAGTAGCTCACCTGATAAATACACTGTAAATCAGAATACTGAAGATACGAAAGCTCCGGTATTTCTTATTAATTCAAAAAATGTAAATGTGAATAAAGGAACTCCGTTTGATGTTCATTCTTACATAGGCTATGCTGACGACGTAGATAGAGATGTGGAACTCATTATGGATGGAAGTGTGAATACTGCAGAAACAGGCACATATCATGTTACGATTACTCTGAAGGACGATGCCGGACATACTACTTCATCTGATATGACAGTAAATGTCAATGAAGGTTCTGCGCCTCCTCCTGAAGATGATGGTCCGTCTACTCGACCGGGAACAGAAAGCTTTGAGTCTTTTGATTCAGAATATAGAAAAGCTGGAACCCAGCTGGGGCTTGATGTTTCCAGGTGGCAAGGCTCTATCGATTTTAATAAAGTTAAGGCTGAAGGCTGCGATTTTGTGATTCTGAGAATTGGCGGCTATGATGATAATGAATTCTATACAGACAGATGTTATCAGGAGTATCTTCAGGGAGCTAAGGCTGCCGGACTGAAGGTCGGAGTTTACTGGCATGCTGAAGATAGTACACCAGAGGAGGCGAGAGCTAGTGTAAAGTATATGCTTGATGTGCTGGACGGTGAGAAACTTGATTTTCCGATAGCTTATGACTGGGAAGATTTTCTTGGTTTTGAGGATTATAAGATGAATCTTCAGGATATAAATGACTGCTTTGAAGTGTTTGCTGATGAAGTTGAAGCGGCCGGATATGAGGCATGTCTGTATAGTAGTTTAAATTTCCTTGAAACTGTATGGACGAATACGAGAAACCATAAGGTATGGCTTGCTCATTATACCAGTCAGACCGATTATACAGGTAGTTATTATATGTGGCAGCATACAAGTTCAGGCAAAATAGATGGAGTTAATTGCGCTGTAGACTTTAATGTGTTATATGAGTAGAAAAAATGGAAAGGTTTTATTATGGCTTTAGGATTAGTACTTGAAGGCGGAGGAATGAGAGGCATATATACATCTGGTATATTAGATGAAATGCTTCTGCGTGGTGTTAAAGTTGATGGTCTTTTAGGGGTTTCGGCTGGAATTATACATGGTATTTCATATGTTAGTGAGCAGTATGCACGTAATATAAGATATTTTGTTAAGTATAGAAGTAATAAGAGATTCATGAGTATTGCATCATTTCTAAAAAGTGGTGATGTATGTGAAGAGGATTTCTGTTATCATCAGATACCGGATGAGCTTTCCCCTCTTGATTATGATAAATTCTTAGAAAATGCTGAAAAAACAAAAGTTTATTCTGTTGCTACAAATCTTGAAAATGGTAAAGCTGAGTATATTAGAATTACTGATGTCAAGAAACAGATGGATGCTGTTAGAGCTTCTGCGTCGCTTCCTCTTGTTTCAAGAATAGTTGAGTACGACGGAATGAAGCTTCTTGATGGTGGTTCATCTGACAGTATACCTCTTGAAGCATCAGAAAAACTCGGCTTTGACAGGAATATAGTCGTTCTTACTAGGCCTCTTGGTTTTGAGAAAAAGCCGGATAGAACTATTCCTGTTATGAAGAGGGTTTATTCAGAATATCCGGAATATCTTAAAACATGTGAGAACAGATATATCGAATATAATCGTGAACTTGAATATGTTAAGGAAGCGGAAGAAAGTGGCAGGGCGTTTGTTTTACGTCCAAGCAGAACCATTAAGATATCCCGTTCTGAAGGGGATATAGAAAAGATTAAAAGAATGTATAAGCTCGGAAGATTTGATGCACAGAATAATATGGATGCTCTTATTGAGTTTATATCAAGAAAAGCAGTAAACAAAAATGAGTAGTAAGAAAAATATGCAGTAAAAAAATATAAGAAAAATATGCTGTAAAAAAATACTTGATTTATATAAATACATGTGCTAGTATTTGAACGTTGCTGGTATGTGATCGGGGCGTGTTATGCGTAGTGTCACATATACGTTACATAGAAAAGGAGAATAAAAATGAGAGAAGGAATACATCCGGATTATTATCAGGCAAAGGTTGTTTGTAACTGTGGAAATGAGTTTGTTACAGGTTCAACTAAGGAAGATATCCATGTAGAAATCTGCTCAAAATGCCATTCATTCTATACAGGTCAGCAGAAGAGTGTTAAGGCTCGTGGACGTATAGATAAGTTCAATAAGAAGTATGGCGTTCAGACAGAAAACTAGATATATTATTTGCATGCAATTAAACGGCAGGTAAGGTTAGTTATTTGACCTTCTCTGCCGTTTTCTAGGTTAAAAAATGGTGTGAAAAATTAATGAAAAGAACATACATAGGTGGACAGGCTGTTTTGGAAGGCGTGATGATGAAAGGATCTGATTCATATGCATTAGCAGTCAGAACGCCTGAAAAAAATATAGAAGTAAAAGTAACTGAATATAAATCTTTGGGTGAAAAACATAGAGTATTAAGGATTCCCTTTGTCAGAGGCGTAGTTAATTTTCTTGAGTCTCTATACATAGGAATGAAGACTCTGATGGATTCATCAGAATATCTTGATGATGAAGAGGATTCAAAGAATCAGGATGTAAAAAATGTGTGCCCTGAAGATACAGAAACAAAGAAATCAGGTTCTGAAAGCGCATATCTTATAGGAACTCTGGTGGTTTCGCTATTGATAGCTATAGGTGTATTTATGCTTCTTCCTGCTTTTTTGGCTAATTTTCTGTATAAGTTTACGGATAAAAGTATTCTTGTCAATATAGCCGAAGGAATCTTACGGCTTCTTATATTTCTGGGATATGTGGCTGCTATATCATTTATGGAAGATATAAAAAGAACATTTATGTATCATGGTGCTGAACATAAAACAATCAGTTGTCTCGAGGCAGGAGATGATCTTACTGTTGAAAATGTCAGGAAACATACCAGATTTCATAAAAGATGTGGAACCAGTTTTGTTTTTATAGTTATGATCATAAGTATATTTGTATTTATGTTTGTTCACACGAAGGTTATGTGGCTCAGACTTCTGTCAAGAATTATACTTATACCTGTCATAGCAGGTTTATCATATGAATTTATCAGATATGCAGGAAAACATAATAATGCTTTCTCGAGAATTCTAAGCGCACCTGGTCTCTGGGTTCAGAGACTTACTACGAAAGAGCCGGATGATTCAATGATAGAAGTGGCTATAAAGTCTGTTGAAGGGGTACTGGACTGGAAACAGTATGTAGAGTGTGTTAGAAATGATAGTTTCGAGAAGTAATTCAGAGGTAACATTTTGATTGAACTGGAAAGAAAATATAACGAGAAATCATTTGGCGGTCTTATCAGCAAAGGGTCAAGAATCCTTACAGATGCCGGTATAGAAAATGCCAGGGCAGAAGCCAGGATGCTTATGGTTGAGTATACTAAAAAAGATTTGGCTGCTTTATACTCTGAGCTGGACGAAATAGTGGATGATTTTACTGCTATGAGATACATGAAAGGTATTAGAAAAAGAGCCAAACACTATCCGTTCCAATATATTTTAGGATATACGTATTTTATGGATTATAAATTCATTTGCAGAGAGAAGGTTCTTATTCCCAGATTTGATACTGAGAATCTTGTATTACATGCTCTGGAATTATCTCCCGGAAGGAATGCTAAAGTTCTGGATATGTGTACTGGATCTGGCTGTATAGGTATATCCTACAAACTCTTTAGAGAAAAAGAAGGCTATCAGGACGAGGTATATATGCTGGACATTTCTGATGATGCTATATCTCTGGCTGGTGAAAACAGTGTCAAGTTAGGTGCAAATGTTCATATAATTAAAAGTGACTTATTTGCTGCATTTGAATCGCTTTGCGACAAAGATAGAACGATTCCCGAAAAGGATAGATTTGACCTTATTATAAGTAATCCTCCGTATATCAGGAGTAAAGAAATCAATAATCTGGTCAAAGATGTAAGAGATTATGAACCAAGACTTGCTCTTGATGGCGCGGCTGATGGGTTGATGTTCTATAGGAGAATTATAAGTGAAGCTCCCAAATATCTTAAAGAAGATGGAAGACTTTGTTTTGAGATAGGATGTGAGCAGTATGCGGCTGTAAGTGAATTGATGCGTGCTGCAGGATTTAAACATATTAAGAAGCTAAGAGATATGAGTGGTCTCGACAGAGTGGTGTCGGGTGTACTTTAACTATGAATAGTTGAATTTTGTAGGAGGATTGAAAATGTTTGATAAATTAGAAGAATTGGTTTTAAAACTTGATGATATTATGAAACAGCTTTCTGATCCGAGCGTTGTAAATGATCAGGAAAGATTTAAGAAACTGATGAAGGAGCAGAGTGATCTCACTCCTGTTGTTGAGAAATACAAAGAATATAAGGCGGCTAAACAAAATGAAGAAGAGAGCCTTATGCTTCTGGACGAAGAATCAGATGAAGAAATGAAGGAACTTGCAAAAGAAGAACTTGCTGAGTCTAAAAAAGCTATAGAAAGATGCGAGAATGAACTTAAGATACTGCTTCTTCCTAAGGATGCAAATGACGATAAGAACGTAGTAGTGGAAATACGTGCCGGAGTAGGTGGTGAAGAAGCTGCCCTTTTTGCGTATGAATTATATCGTATGTATCAGCACTATGCAGAGAAGAAGAGATGGAAGTCTGAACTTATATCCATAGATGATACAGGTATAGGTGGAATCAAGGATGTTACCTTTATGATTAAAGGTAAAGGTGCATATTCGAAGCTTAAGTATGAAAGCGGCGTACACCGTGTACAGAGAGTTCCTGAAACTGAATCAGGTGGACGTATCCATACATCGGCTGCTTCTGTTGCTATTATGCCTGAGGCGGAAGATGTTGATATCACTATAGATGAAAAAGATATACGTATTGATGTTATGCGTGCTTCAGGAAATGGTGGACAGTGTGTAAATACAACTGACTCTGCCGTTCGTCTTA
>DOVG01000263.1 GCA_003520205.1 Lachnospiraceae bacterium | reverse complement strand
TATCTTCTCTGATTTTCTTACATACTTCAAATCCCGAACCATCTCCCAGATTAATATCCAGCAGGATCAGTTCTACTGTATTCTTTTTCAGGAAATCATAGCATGCCTCTGCACTTTCAACATATGCAGCAGTAACATCAAACATTTGAAAAAATTCTGCCGTCATTCTGGCAAGCTCCACCTCATCATCAACGATCAAGCAATTATAATGCATTACTCTCTCCTTCACTACAACCATCGCAGTCATTTGTTCCGCCTGCAGTTGCCCCCTTAACAGGTTCTAGTCCCAGCGCATCATGTGCCACCTGTATCATTATGGCACACTCTATCCTCTTTCTGAAAAGCTCACAGCCATACTCATATATACCCTTCACATCTCCTGTAGCATGATATGCATTTGCTGCACAGCCTCCTGAACAGTAATGCATAGCCCAGCATCCACGACAATCAGGTCTTGCATAAGCATTACAAACTCTGAATTCCTCCTGCCTGTCCTTATTAGTTACTCCTTCCCACAGATCACCCAGTTTGAACTTCTCATCTCCAACAAACTGGTGACATGGATACAGGTCTCCCCATGGAGTAACTGCCATATATTCCGTTCCTGAACCACAGCCTGAAATCCTCTTATATATACATGGGCCTGACTTAAGATCTATCATGTAATGGTAAAATGTAAACCCATTTCCCTCTATATCTCTCTTTAGCATTTCCTTGGCAAGTATCTCATACTGTTCCTTGAGTATAGGCAGATCTTCTTCTGTAAGCGCAAGCGGATCACCTGGTTTTGATACAACAGGCTCCATAGACAGCTCCTTAAAGCCCAGATCAGCCATAGTAAATATATCTTCAGTAAAGTCAGTATTCAGATGAGTAAATGTACCTCTCATGTAGTAATTCTTACCACCTCTTGACTCTACCAGCTTCTGAAACTTAGGAATGATTCTGTCAAAGCTTCCGTTTCCCTGATAATCCACTCTTGTTCTGTCATGAACTTCTTTACGACCATCCAGCGAAAGCACAACATTACTCATTTCTTTATTGCAAAAATCGATTACATCGTCATCAATCAGCATTCCGTTTGTAGTAAGTGTGAATCTGAAATTCTTATTATGTTCCTTCTCTATAGAACGCGCATATCTCACGATATCTTTACAAACCTCCCAGTTCATAAGAGGTTCTCCACCGAAGAAATCCACTTCAAGATTATGTCTTGTACCACTATGTTCTATAAGAAAATCGATAGCTCTTTTACCAACCTCTAAAGTCATAAGAGCTCTCTCGCCATTATACTTACCCTGACTTGCAAAACAGTATTCGCAGTTCAGATTACATGTATGTGATACATGCAGGCAGAGAGCCTTTATAACATCTCCACTTCTCTTCTTGAATTCACCGGCAAGTGGTTCAAATGTATCAGGTGTATAGAGCTTATGATTATCCACAAGAGTCCTTACATCATCAATACAAAGCCTGACTTCCTCTTCAGTGACGTCTTCTCTATCACCATATCTGTCCATGATTATGTCAACCGCTTCATCTTCACTCTTATCCGGAAAAAGCTCAATAATATCGTATGCAACATCATCTACACTATGCACCGAACCAGAACATGTATCCAGAACTATATTATATCCATTTAATTTATACTGATGTACCATCGCCATCGTACCTCGCATTTATACTTTTTGTGTGTACTTGAAACTTCACTCACGAAAATCAACTTAGAAATACGTAAAATTAGAAACGCCGCCACATTAGTGGCGGCGCATCTTTCTTTACTCCTCTGATGTGTTCTCACACTTCTGATTTGCAACACCACAGCTGGTCTTGCATGCACTCTGGCATGATGTCTGGCACTCGCCACATCCACCTGTCTTTGCGCTCTCACAGAGGTCTCTTGTTTCAAGAGTCTTGATTCTCTCCATAACTATATCTCCTATCTATTTAACTTTGTAACTGTTCAGTAGGTGTTACTAAACTTTAAAAATACTATCATAAAATATAGAACTTATCAAGACTGAGATTCATACCAGGGAAGGAACTGCATAATATAATCGATATCATCTAAAATATCATCGATTTCCTCTCCCCATTCATGAACCTTATATCTATCATCTCTAATAACTATCAGTTTCTCTTGTACCAATTCCAGATTGATAGTCAACTGATTATAATTAATCAAGATCTACTTCCACCTTTTTAAGCTTCCATATTCCCTTAACATATTCCTCAATAGTTCTATCTGATGAGAACTTACCTGAGCAGGCTGTATTCATCATAGCCATACGAGCCCATCCTGCTTCGTCTCTATATGCAGCATCAACTCTGGACTGAGCTTCTGCATATGAATCAAAGTCTTTAAGTATAAAGTATACATCTTCTTTTGTAAGAGAATCATATAAATCTCTGAAAAGTTCAGTATCTTCATTATATGTACCATTTATAAGCTGTGTAAGAACACGTCTTACATTCTGGTTGCTGTTATAGATATCCCATGGATTATAACCACCATCACGCTCGAACTTCATTACTTCATCAGCTGACAGACCAAAGATAAATGCATTTTCAGCACCAACTTCTTCAACTATCTCTACATTGGCCCCATCCATAGTACCGATAGTCGGAGCACCGTTTATCATGAACTTCATATTTCCAGTTCCTGATGCCTCACGTGATGCAGTGGATATCTGTTCTGATACATCTGCAGCAGCAAAGATGATTTCACCATTTGACACCCTGTAATCCTCTATAAATACTACTTTTATCTTATTGTTGATAGATGGATCATTATTAATCACTTCTGCAACTGAATTAATAAGTTTGATAGTAAGCTTTGCTCTCTTATATCCTGCAGCCGCCTTAGCTCCGAAGATAAATGTTCTTGGATACATATCGAAGCCCGGATTTTCTTTAAGCTCACTATAAAGGTGCATTACATGAAGTATATTCAGAAGCTGTCTCTTATACTCATGAAGTCTCTTTACCTGAACATCAAAGATAGAATTAGGATCTACTTCTATTCCATTATGTTCTTTTATATACTCGGCCAGACGAAGCTTATTCTGATATTTGATATTCATGAATTCCTGCTGGTACTTCTTATCGTCAACAAAGGTTTTAAGCTTGCTGATTTGTGAGAAGTCTGTTATCCATTCCTTACCAATCTTGGCATTAAGCCACTGTGCAAGAAGCGGATTAGCATGAGCAAGGAATCTTCTCTGCGTTACACCATTAGTCTTATTGTTGAACTGCTTAGGATTCATCTCATAGAAGTCCTTCAGCTCTCTCTTCTTAAGTATCTCAGTATGGAGTCTTGCAACACCATTTACCGAATAAGAACCCGCTATAGCGAGGTGAGCCATCTTAACCTGTCCATCATAGAGAATAGCCATTGACTTAATCTTCTCCTGATTTCCAGGATACATCTCCTGTATCTTCATAACGAAGCGACGGTTTATCTCTTCTACTATCTGATATACTCTTGGAAGAAGTCTGGAGAACAGTTCAATAGGCCATTTCTCAAGTGCTTCAGCCATGATAGTATGATTTGTGTAAGCACAGGTCTTTGTTGTGATATCCCATGCTTCATCCCACTCAAGTCCTTCTTCATCCATAAGGATACGCATAAGCTCTGCTACTGTAAGAGTAGGATGTGTATCATTCATCTGGAATGTAACCTTCTTAGGAAGGTCTTCTATCTTCTTATTATTTTCCTTGAATTTAAGAATTGCTCTCTGAAGCGAAGCTGA
>DOVG01000211.1 GCA_003520205.1 Lachnospiraceae bacterium | reverse complement strand
GTAACCATGCAAGGTGCATAGTGAAGTGATGTAGCATAAACCTCTACAACCGCACCGGCAGGTGCCTTGAATGCAACAACCTCTGATGTATCAAGCTTACCGTCAATGATCTTATCCTGCTTTGCAAGAAGAAGAACAAAATCAGTTGCACCGATATTAATCTCACTGTTTCTGTGATACTCAAGACAATTAAGAGCCTTGTTATGTCCCCAGCACATTCCAAGCTGAATAGGCATTCCACCAAAAGCATTCTCGCCAAGCTCACCCATTATAGCACAAGCCTCAAGAGAATCAATCCATGGCTCGTATGCCACGCCTTCAGCCGGCATCTCTACAGCATTCATTGCTGATATAAGTTCAGCAGTGTCATATCCTGTGAGTACTTTTCCATACTCTTTAAATTCAGGATCAAATACAGAATAAATAGTCATTATATATACCTCCCGTAAATACTTTAGTCATTATTCTACTTCATAAATACAAAGCTTTCAAGTTCAAAAAGACTTCTTCCTTTGAAGTAATCAGCCATCCAGCCTGTATAGTCAGTTTCTATTGTAAAATACAGCGCATGACGACCTGTCACTGCCTCTACTACTGTAGTAATAACCTCATCGTCGTGCCCTATCTCTATACTTCCTATCTTCCTGCCAACATTCCTACATGTCTCTAGCTTATCAGCCGAATCAACACCATCTATATAAATGTTCATTCTGCAGTCTGCTCCCATACCACGAAGCTTTGCAGCGAACTCCATAGTCTTACTTCCGAAATCCTCACCGAAGTCAAAATATCTGTAACCGATAACTGTTTCAGAAGTTATATTTCTGATAAATCTTGAGAATACATTTCTCTCTGATATGAACGCACCGCCTGTAAGTACACAGGCTATATCAGCATCAGTTATCTGGTATGGATTCAGCGACTCTTCGAAACCAAGAGAGGTCGTCTCTACAAATGGTATACTTCCGTCAGGAAGTATTTCTATCTTCTCTACACATCCACGTCTTGACATTATACTGCCATTAGTCATTCTGTGATAGAAAATATACCACTGCTCTCCAACCTTCATTATAGAACCATGATCATTTCCACCCGGATAATCAGTTCCACTATCGATTATAAAACCTCTAAATCTGAATGGACCTGTAGGACTGTCCGATGTTGCATATGCAAGTTTAGGGCAATCATTAGGTGAATAAATCATATAGTATGTATTTCCAACCTTACGCATGGATGCAGCTTCAAAGAACAGCTTATCTTCGGTATCAAACCCATCTTCCGGTCTCAGCTTACTAGGTATAAAATCCTCGATAAGTGTACCATCAAGAACCTCATACATATTGTCCGAATTAAGCTCGGCAAGCTCCGATTTGAGATAGCCACAGTATATATACGCTCTTCCATCATCATCGACGAAAACCGCAGGATCTATGAAGATTCCACCATTAAAGGCGTCTCCCGGAAGCGTACATTTATACTGGGACAGATACTTGAAAGGGCCTTCAGGTCTGTCACTTACAGCAACACATCCTTTCTGTCCTTCTATGTAAGCATACAGATAGTATTTTCCATCCTTCTCAACTACATCAGGTGCGAAAAGCTTTGAATTATCTGTCGTATAATCAGTATCTGAATCATAATCTCTTGTACTGCCCACTCTAAATATATCACCATGACATACCCACTGATTAGGATTACTTACAGGAGCAGACCAGCATTTCAGTACACAGTCACAGAACTGTGAATTACCAGCCTTATCATGTGAACCGTATATATATACTCTGTCTCCGAAAACCCTTGGTTCTCCATCAGGTATATATTCCCATTTTGGTAAATATGGATTAGACATTTCTAAGTCCCCCTTAAAAACTAACTTTATAACACTATGTCATTCTACCAAATCTTTGATCATAATTCATCTACTTTTTACATCATAATGCAGGTGTTATACCATACTTTTAGATGCCTCAAGCGCATTAATAACCTTATCACACCATTTATCAAATTCAGGATCTTCTACCTGACACTCCGGATGTGACATCACGTAATCAAGCGCTATCCTTACTCCCTGATCAAATCTTACTGTTGTTCTCATATCCGGAACCACTCTTTTCAGTTTACTGTTATCAAAAACAACTGAAACCGCCTTATCTCCAGTCAGACTTCCTTCAAAATCAAAGCCAAGTTTATCCCCAACAGCACTTAAATAATCAGATGATATATGATAAGCATTTAACTCTACCCCTAGTGCATCTGCAATAGTCTGATAGATCTGATTCCAGGTAAGTGTTTCATCTCCTGTTATCTGAAACGCTTCTCCAATAGCATGCCTGTTACCCATAAGTCCTGTATAACCTATGGCAAAGTCTTTATTAAATGTAACAGTCCAAAGCGAGGTTCCGTCTCCCTGAATAATAACCGGTTTACCATCAATCATACGTTTGATAACCTGATAGAATCCTTTCTTACCATGAACCCCCAGAGGGACATTCCTCTCATCGTATGTATGACTTGGTCTTACTATTGTAACAGGAAAACCTTCATCTCTATATTTGTGCATCAGGAATTCCTCGCACTTTATCTTATTTCTTGAATACTCCCAATGAGGATTAGCAAGACTGGTTCCTTCTGTAATAACATAGTTTGCAGCAGGTTTGTTATATGCAGAAGCTGAGCTTATATACATATACTGTTTTGTTTTACCTTTAAATAGTCTGTAATCTCTTTCCACCTGATCCAGAGTGAATCCTATAAATTCACTTACGACATCAAATTCCATTCCTTCCAACGCTTTTGCAGCAGCTTCTTCATCTGATATATCACATATAATCTGATGAACTCCATCCGGAATAACATCAGTTCTATTTCCGCGATTCAGTAACCACACTTCCCATAACGGATCTTCAGCAAGTCTCTTTACTATTGCAGTACTAATGGTACCCGTTCCACCTATAAATAACGCCTTCATACCATACTCCTTTCAGTTTTACTCAGGATTTACCATCATTTTATAAATATTTGTACAATCCTCTTCATTCAGTGTAACGAATCCTGAAATAGTACCTTCACGTCCGTCACCTCTGCAAAGAACTTCAACAAGCTTAGGTATGTCTTCTTCTTTTGCTCCCAGCTCTTCAAAATTATTTGGCATACCCAGCGATATAAGAAAGCTTCTAAAGCACTCTATTCCTTCTAACGCAGTTACCTCAGGATGATCAAAATCCATCTGACATCCCCACACACGAACTGCAACTTTAGCAAATCTCATTACATCGTGATTCATTACATATTTGAAAACTGCTGGCATCGTAACAGCCAGTCCTGCTCCATGAGCACAGTCATATAATGCTGAAAGCTCATGCTCAATATTATGACTGTTCCAATCCTGACTACGTCCTACGCCACAGGTATTATTATGTGCAACCATTCCTGCCCACATAATATTTGCTCTGGCTTCATAACAATCAGGATCAGCTATCACTCTCTTACCCTCATGCTTCATCGTAAGAAGAAGTGCTTCAATCAGTCTGTCTGTAACTTCAACATCCTTTGTATTTGTCAGATATCTTTCATATAAATGTGCCATTATATCTGTTATACCTGCAGCAGTCTGATATGGTGGAAGTGTCTGGGTAAGGGCAGGATTCAGTATACTAAACTTAGGACGAATGGCATCTCCGCTTGCTCCACGCTTAAACATTCCTTCTTCCTTTGTAATAACAGAATCAGGACTTCCTTCACTTCCTGCGGCAGCAATTGTAAGAATTGTTCCTACAGGGAGAGCCTCTTCAATCACTTTTCCAGTATAAAAATCCCAGAAATCTCCATCATACAGAACTCCTGCAGCTATAGCCTTTGATGAATCAATAACGCTTCCTCCACCTACTGCAAGGATAAAGTCAACGCCTTCTTTTTTACATAATTCAATTCCTTCATATACAAGACCACTTCTTGGATTAGGCTTAACACCTCCAAGCATTACATAATCAAGTCCTTCCTCTTTTAAGGAAGCTTCTACTCTATCAAGAAGGCCTGACTTCTTAGCGCTATTTCCTCCATAATGAATGAGCACTTTTGTTCCTCCAAAGCGCTTAACATACTTTCCAGCTTCTTTTTCTGTATCCTTGCCAAAAGCAAAATATGTAGGTGAGTAAAATGTAAAATTATCCATTCCAAATAACTCCTTTCAATCTTCATTGCTCTGATAATTAATATGACATAAGTGTCAAAAGTC
>DOVG01000154.1 GCA_003520205.1 Lachnospiraceae bacterium | reverse complement strand
CATAAGCGGTCTGTTCACTTAGCGATTCGCAAGTCGAAGACGAAGCGAGAGCTTAGTGAGCCTAGGGCACCGCGCCTGTGCGCAAGCAGTGTCCTCTCAGGCATATCACCTCGTGACAGCGAGTTTAAGCTCGTCGCGGAAATAATCTAAAAAAGTATACTATCCTAGAAAATCAAATGCCAGCATGGTTACATCATCATACTGCTCTGCTCCGGCGACAAAATCTTTCATCTCTCTTCTCACATCTCTAAGCAGCGTCTCCAGATCAGAATCTCCCGATCTGTTAAGTGCCTCCAGCATACGAGTAGTTCCATAAAACTCTCCGTCTTCTCGTCTTGCCTCCGGAAGGCCATCCGTATAAACAAATATTCTGTCACCTGGTTTTAATTCAATACTATGTTCTTCAAATGGAACCCCTCTGATCATAGCTATTGCCAGTGAATGACGATACTTAACGAGTTCGTACTTTCCGTCCCTGGACCTGAGTACCGGGTGTTCATGTCCGGCATTGGCAGCGACTCCCTTACCTGTATGAATATCTATAACCGCCATCCAGAGAGTCACGAACATTCCCTCTTCATTTATATCAAGCAGCTGATCACTTACATCAGCAAATATCTCAGACAAAGACCCTCCAAGAAGTGTACGATTCTTGATAAGCGTCTTGGCATTTACCATGAAGAGCGCCGCCGGAACTCCCTTTCCGGAAACATCTGCTATTAGAAGTGCCAGATGATCATCATCAACCATGAAGAAATCGTAAAAGTCTCCACCCACTTCTTTAGCAGGCTTCATCGTAGCATAAATATCGAACTCTGTTCTATCAGGAAAAGCAGGGAAAGTATTCGGCAGCATATCTGTCTGAATCTTCTGCGCCATATCCAGATCTGCACTGATTCGTTCATTCTCTGCTGTTACTGTCTGTATCTTCTTCAGATAATCTTCTATCTCCCTGGTCATCTCAGATACGCCATCTGCAAGAGCACCTATCTCTGTCTTTGATTTAATACGAGAGAGCTGGTCTCTTACAAGCTTTCCGTTCTTCGTAGTTGCGTATTCAGTGACATTTTCCTCCACCTCTTTCAGAGGTTCTATCAACATATGATTTATCATATATCTGATTATGAAAAAGAATATTATCTCAAGAATGATAAATGTATTCAAAAACTGAAGAGTCTTCAAAAGTGTATTTCTTTTAACATCCGATATCTCAATAGTCATTCCGGCAATAATATTCATGTCTTTGATTTTGAACATATACCGATACGCATCAAGGTAGCTGTCTGACTCTATAAGTCTGGAAACATTATCCTTAAGGTTCCTAAAGGTCTCTGTCTGCTGCTTAGTGTTAGTTACCTGAGTTCCAAATACATATGCATTCCCCAGCTGTTTGCCACGTACTGCTTTACCATCAGAACCACTTATAATAAAGAAATCTTCTTTATAGTCATCATCTGTTGCAAAGAAATGCAAAAATGTAACGTCATAAGCCTTTTTTATATCATTTATACGAAGCAGCCAACGGTTAAATACAATTTCTGTATATGCTTTCTTTTCAGCTTCTGTATACTGCTCAAGTTCTTCCTCTGTAACAGTCATGATATCCATACTTGGATGAGCCTCAAGAAGCTTGCTTATCTTGATTTTTGTTTTCTCCGAGCTCTCATACTCCATATCAAAATCCTCATATCTATGGTCAAGCATATATGCAAGTACCCATTCATATGAGGCATATTCTTTCAGTGTCTGCTCTACTTCAAGTTCTACACCATTTATATTCTCAGCTTTTTCAGTTAAATAATTGTCTTTTACTACATTTCGAATCAGAAAAAAAGATAAAAAATCTGTCAGAAGTAAACTGACGAAAAAGAAAATCATAAATTGAAATGCCAGCCGGTTTTTACCTTTTCCTTTAGTTTTCATTCCAACCTCCGTAGAATCATGAAAAGATGACAGCAGCAGATATATGCTCCTGTCATCTATAAATTATTAATAATTAGGCACTATAATATCAACTCTGTCTGAAGGCGCCAGCTCCAGGCCACCCTTTCCTTTATGATCAAAGGTAGCCGTTTTCTCATTATATATTGTAGCCTTCTCTTTGGTTTTAAATCCTACTGACGATTTATCTGTTGCTTTTACAAAGGAACCAATTCCAAAAACTCCTATAGTCCTCATGTTATCCGGATAATTAGCAGGATCACTAAGACTTATATTATTAGGATTCCTGTCCATAAACTCCAGCTCGTCTACACGGTTATATCCAAACCTTAGTACACCTTTCTTTCGATTTTCTATCTTACTTCCTTTTCCTATTACTCCGAATGTGAAAACCGATGTTCCATAATTTATCATAGTTCCGCCGCCTACCAGGCGAAGCGGAGCATTCGTTATATTATAATAATTCGAAGTGCTGCTACCTTTATTGCAGAAACCGTATATCTTTCCGCCTTCCATGACGATAATATTTCCGCCATCACACTCTATAGTTCCTTCTCCTTCACAGTTTTTTGTATAAGGAGAGATACATCCACCTTTTTTTACTATAAGAGTTCCACCATTTTTTATCTTAATCCTTCCATTATTCAGGAAGTTCGTAGCCACATAAACAGTACCTCCATCTATGGTAAGTGTTTTGCCCTTAGGCAGTACTATACCATCAGACTTTTCAACCGTACCATTATCATTTTCATCATCACCTGCACCGATAAATACACCTGCATCTATTGGCATAACTTCAGGAGCTTTAACCGTCATAGACTCAAGGGAAGTCATAAGATGCGGAAATCCTTCATAAGCCTTCCATATATAATGCGTTCCAGTACGGCCAATACACGGTGACTTTGACCCCTGCGGTATTATATTATAATAATAATCAGCAAACATTGTAAAAAAGCTATAATCTGTACTCCCATTAATTATATTTGAACCGAAAGAATCATTACAGACATCATTTCGATAAGAGTCATTATAAGCCAGTAACCCCCATATACTAGATTTTGTACTATCAGAAACAATAGAACCAATAGAACCAACATATACAAGATGCCATACATCCTGAGGTACATTATCCTCTAATCTGCTCTTTTTATGAGAAATAACCATTGTCGGTTCCAGGTTCTTGTTTTTTTCATCCTCAGCATAAGCTCGAACATCAAGATAATAGTCTTTATCATTAGGCTGCCATACTCCAGCTTCACCATTTGAAAGCTGCTTCTTCGGGAAGCATATACTCATCATGGTTCTTCCACCATCTGGTCCCCAGTTTACAGCGGCTAACCACGGAACACCCATAGAGTCTCCAAAAGTAAAGAATCTTTTAGAATTAAAATCAGCATCAGATATTCCATTTTTTCCTGTATATGTATTTAAATAATATACACTTTCCGTTGCATTAAAATAATATGAGGGAGAATGGGCCTCATTAGCTTTTTTCCCATAATAACCATAATAACTATTTTCCGTTTCCGGATTATTACTTACCGAATTAAAATCATCTTTATAGTTATTAAGCCTGGAAGTATTCGTTGGAAGATATACATAGTCTCTATTAGAATAAGAAGACAGAAACGGATGTCTTCCAGAAGAATTCGTTTTTACACTAGCAAACATAATAGGATGATATTTATTATCACTGAATGTGGTTTTTACATTTGTAATTTCCTTCCATTCCCAGAATGCTATACGTCCAGTCTTCGCCTTAAGTATATTATCCTCAGCTTCATCTGTTACTGCATCACCCTCACCAGTTGATACTTCTTCTTCACCAGCGGCATATATGTCTGATTCAGATACCTTGGGTATATCAATATATGAACCCGAAAAAGAAAGTGAAAATGCCAACGCTAGCGCTACAACTATATTCTTCCTTTTATTTTTTGTTAAGTTTTTTTGGTACATTTATTCAGCCTCCCGGACTGGAAATTAAGAAACACTATACTAGTTGTTTTTTTCAAAAAAATTCTATCATTATCTGAATAACAAAAGTGCAACACTACTTATCTGATTTATCAAACTTTACATGCCCGTCTTTGAAGAAAGTCACCTTTCTCTTTTCTGTTATACCGAGAGACTCACTGCTGAAAGTAAGAACTGCTTCTCCAGTAATCTCAGTTGCATCAGTTGCTGTATTTACATCTACCTCTGACGCGCCCCCAAAAAACAGCTCAATATCATCCCAGCTTGGTTCTGTATTTGTCGCAAGAGGAATCTTCTCTTCAGCCTTTGTATCTGTTTCTATTTCATCACGATCCGTATCATCCTGAACCAGATCCTCATCACTTACAAATTGAAGTTCGGCATATTCTCTGTTATTATCACTATTATATAATATATTTACATTGGGGATGTCTGACTCTATATTCCAGTCACCCCGTCCATTTATAAAATCAATATGTCCTTTCATAAAGCCTGTATCTGTTGAATCATCTGTAGCATCTGTATCAGTTGATACTTCGTCTATCATATATTCATCTGATTCATCGGGCATCTGACTTAAAACTACAGGATGCTCAGTAGCAGCACCTATAATATCCTTACCTGTTTCCATCGTTCCTTCATCCAGAAAATAACATACAAGTCCTTCCGGAGATTCTGAAGCATAGGTACCAAACGTTATATCTATATAATCTACTTTAATATCTCCTGACTGGACTGATTTATGAAATGACACATTTGTCACTCCAGCCATCACAGGTGATAATGTAAATGTTGCTTTCTTCGCTGATACCTTTTTCTTTGACACTACACTAACTATATCCGGTTCTTCAGAAACAGCTTCCCAGACTTCATTTCTGCCAGTCTTATCCTTTACAGTTATAATTATACTGCCATTTTTTATTTTATAGCTGACAGGATAATCCGTATCCTGAAAAAGCCGGGTATACTGCCTATAATTTAAAAAACCTATAACTGCACCTGCCGCGGCAATTAATAGTAGTATTATCAAAATAATCAGATATTTTTTTTTCATAGTTTCCTCTTATATTCCAACGATTTCTTACTCTGACGCGATTAATGATAATCTGACTGTTCCGTCACCCCTGAACTCTGCCTTTAACTTTCTGGTAATCTTCAGAGATTGACTCGACAGAGCTATCTCTGCATTTTTAACTAATGCACCTTCTGACAGATTCTGATTATTATTTGTCTTTGCAGATTTTTTTACAACTGCATAATCTTTTATACCATCATTATAGAATTCAAAATCTGTATTGCCATCCAGACTTTCAAGAATCCAGTCTCCTTTTCCATTTGCAAAGAATATATCACCCTTTATAGTTCCGGGAGCATTCTCTGTCTCGGGAGTGGCATCAACCTGATTCCCCAGTACAGAATTATTGATAATAACCGGATTTGCTGTTGTCTCTCCTATAACATCCGGTCCCTTCACCAGATAAGGATTTTCCAATGTACTGAGACTGTTTACTCCCATAGCATCAGATATATACACAGGAACTGTTACTGTAGCTACATCGACTTTAGTACCTGCTATATCCACCGACCTCACAAAATTAACTCTCGTACTTCCAGCCCCCACAGGTGTAACGATGAACTTTGCTTTGCCACGAAATTCTTTACCCTTCTGAAAGACCTGCACAACACCGGTATTTTGTATTTCAGCTTCCCATTTAAGCTTAGGGGTTTTATGTCCATCCAAAGTTATTACCAGATTTCCCTCTTTCATAACATATCTGAATGGGTAATCAGAATTAGATACAAGATCATTATTTCTCACCGAACTCCGTATTCCTATAAATATAAGAACTCCAAGTATCCCGAAGAGTATAACCAGCGAGATGATAAAGAATTTCTTTTGCATATTATTAATTGATCCTTCCTGAGTCTCAAATCACTTCTTTAAAGCTCTTTTTGTATTATTTTCTTTAACTGTTTTACTACTATTTAAATTCTTTACTTTATCCAAACTTTCAAGCATATTCGGAACATTTTTTTCTATCGTCTTTGCCAACTGCTTTTCGGCATCCTCAGCAAGAAATTTAATACAATTGTCCCTATAATTTCCACCCTTCATATATTTATTAAATGCCTTATCAAACTCGGGTGTAAGTGCTATATTCTTCGCCAGTATATTCAGCATTTCTTTTTTGCTAAATACATTATTTTTAGTTACCATCGCTGTAAATGGTTGCGGATCAAATCCAAGTTTCTGCTCATCATATACCAGTTGAAATAATACCAGCGAGGCAAATTTTTCTTTTATTATATTTTTTTCATTAGCTGAATATTTATTCTTTTTCTTGATGCTGTCCATAATGCTTTGAGTATTATCTCTTGACCAGTCACAGAGACATCCAAGAAGAGTTGTCCGGTCTTCATACTTAGTTATTCGTGTCAGTCTGTTAATCTTTGCCCATGCTCTAAGTTCATTTTTGTTTTTTTCACTCACTGAAACTACCGAAGCTACACTACCTTCCGGAAGACGCTGATACACCTGCCAGCATTCTGTTTCTTTACGGAATTCATTCTGTTTATATAACACCTCATCTTCATCTACCTGTGGTGTTACATGTCCCTTTAATAAAAGTACCGTCTGGTAAACATCGGCTTTTTTATTATCTGTGGTATTACCCTTCTCATATTCAGACATAACCTCTTGAAGGGCATGAACTTCTTTTTCGGCAAGTCTGTTCTTTATGCTCTGTTCCTTTTCATATATCTCTTTTGTAAAACCATTACCCTTTATGAAGTCACTCTCTTTCGTAATAAATTCCATGTTGAGCTTTTTAGTAATATCATTTATCTCCTGCATATCCTTTAAAAGGGTAATAAAAAATTCTTTATCTGCTTCTGTTCCTAAACTATCCAGCTTTTTTTCTATAAAATCCTTAAGTACAGGCAGTGCCTTCTCATATCCACTTTTTTCTGTCTCAAGAATTTTTCTTAATTTTTCTTCATCCTGCTCGAAGTTACCACTCATCTTAACGCTATATCTACGGAACTTCCTGGACATCATATTTGTATATTCATCCTGTTTAACCTTTTCTTCACGGTTCAGACGATCAGGATCATACTCAGCCATCTCCTTAAACTTCTTATTATTCTTTATGTCTTCTATCATATCACGCGTTACGTATCTGAGTGTCATGGTTGCGAATATTCTGTCGACAGCTTTCTCAAAACGTTCCCTGCGAAGAGTTTCTCTCTCTCTTAACGCAGCATCCCTGTCAGCTTCAAGCTGCTTCTGCTTCTCCCATGCCACACGAAGGCTCTCACTGGTTATTCCGACTATTATAGCCATCTTAACAATACGCTCAAACTTCTTTCTTTCTTCCTCAGTCTTAAGCTTTGCATATTGCTGTTCGAAATCATCACGCGCCCCTTTAACTGTAGTAGCCTGACTCTCAAGCCTGCTTAGTTCCTTTTTTATTTCAAAAGCCTGATTCTCATCATTTTCCTTATCAAGCTTTGCACTCAGCTCCCTGCGCATGACTTCAATATTATTCAAAGTCTGATTCATCATATCAATGATCTTCTGTTTTTCTTCTGCCGGACTTCCCATATATTATACCCCTTTTTACCCTTAGGGTCACGCCCCTATATAATTAATAATTCTCATTAATATATGCATACCTCAGATGATCACGAAACTGTCCTGCTATCAATATACTTGCCTTCTCAAACCCTTCATGGAAAAAGCCAAGTCTTTCTAGAACCCGAATAGACTTTTCATTATCTGTAAGTACTCTCGCCTCTATTCTATGAATATGTGTAATAGACAACAAATGTTCTATAGCCGCTTTACAGCCTTCTGTACAGTAACCATGCCCCTGATAATCCTCATGTATGTTATAACCAAAAATTGTACTTGCATATGGTTCTTTTCTGATTCTTGAGAAACTCATAGAACCAATCATTTCTTCCGGCTCATCCTTAAGAAAATAGTAATAATATGCCGAATACATTTTATCCATATTTCCTATTTCATATCGAAGTGCCTTAGTCTGGTATTCCAAAGTATAATAAGAATCACCCTGCATCGGCTCATGCTGCTCGAAGAACAGTCTGTTATGTGAATAATACCTAAGGAGCTGCTCCGGAGTTACCTCATATGAAGTTTTTAGAATTAATCGTTCTGACTCAAATTCTGATATCATTATTCATTCCTGCATTAACTTTAGAAGTACCCATATTACATGCCTGGTGTCATAGGCTGTTTTAATTCCTTCTGTTTCTCAGCTTCATTTTGTTTCTTTACTTCAGGCTTCTTCATCATTGCCTCGCGCCATTTGCGCATTGCCAGATTACTGCCTTTTGCCTTTATATATTCTTTCTGCGATTCCTTTATTTCTTCAGCTGTAAGAACATCCTTCTCTTTAAGCTTTTCATTTCCCTTCTTAACAAGCGTCTTACATAACTCACCGCTCTTTATCTCATCCAGTTCCTTCGGAGTAGGCTGAATAGACTTATCCAGGCGCTGCATTGCCTTTGAAAAACTCTCATCAGGCTTTATACTTAATTCACCCTTCTTTTTCAGCTGTTCAATTCTGTTATTATAGTATAATGTTCTCGCTATAGACTCCTCCATGTTATGCTGCAAAGCTCTTGTGTTTTCAGGTGTATCTCTTACAGAAAGCATCTGGTCTCTTACAGCTTCTGCACTTTGAGCTTCTTTCTGACATTTCTCTGTTAATTCTTTAGTTTTCTCCTCAATTTCTTTTTCGAAAGCTTCTTTTCTCATTCTTTCTACAGTTTCAAGAAGCTTGTTAGTAACCTCTAGCTTGGCATTATCTAAAGGAGTTGGCTGATATTCCATTTTGTATTCGTCATTCTTATGTTTTTCATCATAAGCCTCTTTTAGTTTTTTATGTTTCTGTTCGAGATACTCACGATATTCCTTTCCTGACTTATATACTTTAAGAGACAGTTTATCATAAACCTCCATCTCTCTTGGAGTCAGCTTTGTACGCCCGTCTATTTCCTTCATAAACTGGTCAAATGCTTCAAGATCCTTCATAAGCTTCTTCTGTCCTGCAGACATTCTGACTGTTCCTGAGTTCTGGAATATCTCTCTGGCAGTATATTTCATTACATGAACTTCCTCAGCCTGCTTCTGAGTAAATCCATCTTTAATATCCATATCCTTATATCCGCGCTGTTCAGAATAATACTCTGCAACTCCCTGCTCATAAGGAGTCACAAAAGTTCTTTTAGGAACTTCTTCCTCTTTCTTCTTAGCTTCTTCCTCTTTCTTCTTAGCTTCTTCTTCCTTCTTTTTTGCTGCCTTTTCTTCAGCCTTTTTCTTTTCTTCAGCTATCTTTTTTTCTTCTGCCTCTTTTTTTGCCTGTTCCTCTTTCTTCCTAGCCTCTTCCTTCGCCACAAGCTGCGCTTTTAACTGATTTTCTTTTGCTAATTGTTCCTCCTTCAGATTTTTTGCTTCCTGTTCCATATCCTCCCAGCTGTTTAATTCTTCTTCGGCAAGGATACCCTGGAAGAGATTATCCGTAGGATTCTCATTTATCTCCGGATTAATCTGGACAGGATTATTTTCAAAGTAAAGCTCTTCCTCCTGAATCTGAGCTTCTTTCTCCTGACCATCAAACCTGAAATCACCATCTATATTTATCTCGATATCCGGCTCTTCTTCCTTCTGAATATTAGCATTCCCCCCAGCTTCAGGGCCATCTATTATTTCAAATTCATCTACTATTTCGCTATTTAAATTTTCATTAATGTTCTGATTTTCATTTTCTTTCATACGGAATTCCTTTCTATATCATTTGGAATCTAACCTGTTTTTTATAAATGCCACCCTCAGCCACATTCGCAGCCTACGGCGGCATAACAATTCACGCATTCAGATTATTTAATCTCTAAATCCAGATTTTTCTTTATCTTAAGGATGTTTTTTCCATCCTTATATTCATATTCAACATCATCCATCGTATTCTTTACGAGATGAATTCCAAATCCACCGGGTTTTTCAAGGAACATCACCCCTGACGTATCAGCTTCTTCTTTTGCAAGAGGATCAAATGGTTTACCTGAATCCATAAACTGTATAGTTATTTCCATAGGTTTTTCATTTACATCACATTTTATCTCTGCTTTTCCTATATCAGGTCTATATGCATAAGATATAATATTTACAAAGATTTCTTCAACCGCCAGTCTGATCTGAAGTATTGTCTTCTTATCACAGCCATATATCATAAGCCTGTCTCTGATAAAATCCTGAACAATATCCATTGCTTCATCTACAGCATCAATTGTTATAGAACTTCCATCCTCACTTATAGTATATTCTGGTTCATCCAGAGGTTCTGAACTTGAACTTCCTAAAGTAAGTATTTCTTCTATATCTGACATAGCTTTCCCCCTTTACTTTTCATTACCCATTTCTTCCATCTCGTCTTCGTCTGAGCTCCAATTCATATTCAGAACTTCTTCTATATAATCATCTTCCGAATCTTCCACCTCAAGACCTGCAGCTTTTCTTTTTGCTCTCTCTATCTCTTCTTTGAGTAATTTTTCATCATTTTTCTTAGCTATCTTAGCCTTTTTCTTCTCATTTTTCTCTTTCTGTTTTTCTTCGTGTTTACTTTTATATTTTGCTTTTTTATTTTTTATAAATGCACCTAATTTATCTGATAAACCATTTCTATCTGTTTCAGATCTTTCTGCCAGATCTTCCATGCTTTTCTCAAATTTACGAATAACAACAGACATAGCAAGTCCTGCTGTAAGCCATCTTGGTGTGTATGCTGCAAGCTCCAGTATCCCATTTTCTGTTTCGTAAAATGCAAGCACAACCGGATAAAATATATAAGTCCTGACTATACATCCTGCCACATCCATATCAGATTTAAAGTCTATTCCTCTTCCAAGAGAGGACATTCTTTTCTGAGCACGATATATAACCTTCTTATGATCCATCTTAGACTCATAAATATGCTCTCTATGCGCCACGCCCCAGAATCTGAGGCTGGCCTCTCCATCGGCCGCGCCCCACATCTGGAATCTGAATTCATCTACGGTAACAAAACGATCATTTGCATTTATCTTAACATGATTCAGCAGCACCTTACGCGCTTCCATAAGTATTGGATTTTTTTTGCTCTTCTTCGTCAGCAAGCTATCTACCTCTGTTCTTTTAACTAACTAATGGTTTTAGTCCAAAGAATCTTTTTCGATTAAACATTAAGCAGATTCCTCGGCTTCGCTCAAAGTGACATCTGAGATATTTATTTAACTGAATAGTTATCTAAAATATAACTATGGTGTCTGAGTAGGAGGCGCGATCGGTTGTGTCTGTGGATCAAATCCCGTTGAATTAGGTTTTGCCTTAACAACTATAACATCCGCAAGATCCGGGTTATCAGCTGTAGTTACAGTAATCTTAAATGTTGCCGAACTATCTGTCAGCGATGGAATTATAACCGAGAAAGATTCAGCATTTTTTTCTATCCATGAAGAATCAAGATCTGTTGTACTTCCATTTACTGTTTGTGTAACTTTTAATGTATATCCGGCGCTTGAACCTCCTACAAGTACATAACCGTCTATTGAGTCACCATATTCAGCACTTATCGTCATAAGACCATCTGATACATTTGCACCATTTGCTCCATTAACCGCTACATTTGTTTTTAGTGTAACTTTCTTTGGCTCTGGAGTTGGTTCTGGTGTTGGCGTTGGTGCAGCCGCTTTAGTGTATGTTAATATAATAGTTTTAGTTATTTCCGGCTTATCAACTGATGATATAGTAAATGTATAAGTAGAAGATACTACTGCTCTCGTTTCAACCGGTACTGTATATACAAACTTATCACCATTAACCCCGATGTCACTGGTTATATCTTCTTTCTTTCTTTCCTGAGTACCATTACGTCCATATACGGCTTTACGAATTACTATTTCCCTCTCACCAGTAATCTTAAATCCATTATCTGAATTATCAACCTTTACATAACCATTTATAACATCATTATCAGTAACATTCAGCGTTATTGAGTCATTTGTAATCTCATTATAATCTCCACTATTCTTCGCTACACTGGCAGAAAGAGTAATCTCTTTTACTTCACTCTTTACACTTACAACTATCGTATCATATATTTCAGGATCTTCTACCGATGATACCTTTATCCTGTAAGTATATGTCTTGCCATCTCCCTTCTTTGGCACTTTGAATTCAAAATGATAATCATCTACCTTTTTCAAGGTATCTGACGATATATCTGTAAGCTTATCTGATACCTGATATGCCTTTACGTCAAAGCCCTTATCTGAACCTTCTATGACCACAGAACCATTAATCGTATCTTCATCCTGTGCCCATATCTGAGCCATACCATATTCAACCTTTGATGCCTGTTCATTATTCTTGGCAATTGTTGTAGTAAGCTTTATTATATCTGAATTCGGAACATTAACCAGTATCGTGTCTGTATATTCCGGTGCATCCTTTACCTTTATCTCCAGCTTATATACAAGTACTTCATTAGTAGTATTTCTAGGAGTTGTAAATGTAAAGTAGAATTTATCTGATAGTGTCACCGTTTCGCTGGTTACATCTTTTGGTGCATCCCCTACCATAAGAGATGCTTTTATCTCAAAATTAGCAGGTTTTCCGCCAGCTCTTGCTATAACTGAACCAGAGATCTTATCACCTCTCTCAGCATACAGAGTAGCCAGATTATCCTTTACTGTCTCCTCAGCTTCTTTGTTTTTCCTGTATGTAGTACGAAGAGTAACATTCATAAGAGTAAGTGTGCCACCATTATCCAGTCCGTCAAATGTCTTATTAATTCCCGGCTTCTTTATAACTTCATCCACTTCATCATCATATCCCATGTAATAACCATAGAAGTCCTTGATGGTCCAGGATTCATTTCTGCTTTCTATAATCTGATTAGCTAATTTATTGTTTTTCTTTTTTGATGTATCCGCTTCTTTTCCATCGCCTGCCGCGTCTGCAATAGTCTGTTCTGTTGACTTATCATCCACATCTTCGGCAACCTGTGCGTCTTCATCCTTTATCTCCACATTTGCATTATATGGAAGAATATCAACGCTCTTAAGAATCTTATCTTCATTTATATCATTCAGATAAACCTTAACCGACTGTGTTTCTCCCGCAAAGAACTGCTTCTTTGAACGCTGCTCAGCAGTTAAATTATTAGAAGTTTCCTCATTTGTATTTTCCGCATCTTCACTTTCTTCATCAGTTAGTGTTACTACTGGTGTATTCTGTGATTCTACTGATATCTTATCCTTTGCTCCTCCTTGTATATACTGAGTAATATCCTGATACTCAACATCTTCCTTTTCATTACCTTTAGGATCATCATAATGGAACTTCATCTTTACAGCAGCCTTTGTACCGGAATCCTTAAGTGCTGTTGATTCAAGAGTTGTAAATTTCATTTCAAATACAGCAACACTTTTCTCTCCAAATGCTGACTTAGATGTTCTTTTAGGATTTGTTATTCTGTCTGTGAGTGCAAAAGAATCACTAAACGAAGCATAACTCCTTCTCTTCTTATTCTTTACCTCCATTTTTGCAGTTGCCGGATTAAGCTGACGCTCTACTGCATATGTAACTGCCGCAGCACCCACTACATTAGCTTCCAGTGTTCCATATCCTGCTATATGATAACCTGTTATCTCTTTTACAAATGGAACAGCAAAATCCAGTTCTGCTGAAAGTCCTTCCTCTGTTTTGGTATATCCCTGATCTGTCAGATATATATAAGGAGACTGATAGGTTGCCCCATCAAGAGATGATATATAGTCAAAAGATACAGCCGCATCTATCTTCTCCGGCTGAAGGAACTTTTCTTTTGTTCCAGCACCTAAGCCTATAGCAAAATGCTCCTGAGTCGCATCTATCTTCTCTCCGGATGAGTCGCCAAAACCTGTTGCTCCATGTTCTGCTGAAGAGCCGGTAAAGTTATAGCAATAGTTGCTTATAACAGTACCCTCTCTCTCATGCTGAATAACAGCATAATCAAATATCATATTACTCTTACAATAAACAGTAAATTCGAGTGCACTGACAAAATCAGGTGCAGAAAGATCCTTAACCATGTACACATTTCTTCCACTCGCATCTGTTGTAAGAGTAAGATTTCTCTCCGAAAGAGTCTTATACTGTGAGAATGGAATATTATACTTAAGTGTAGCATTTACAGCAGCACCATTAGTATTATCAGACCCTATCTGTGGATAAACAAAGATATTAATTTTGTCATCTGCAGAATCAGGAATCCTGGACACTGGAGTAGCCCAGTCATCTTCATTATTCCATATAATTCTGTTAGAAGTAAAATTAATAGGTCCTATATAATTCTTTCCACCAATAGTCCAGTGCTGTTCTATAGTCTCTGAATTTGTACTTGTACAAACTCTTCTGTAGCTGATATTTCTATATAGCTCATCGTTACTGGTAAGCTGAACAGCTCCATCCTCTACTACCTGAAGGACTGATATATTCTTTATACACCATGCTCCCTCATATTTACCGAGATTCTGTCCTGTAAATTTAATACTGTCTATAGACCTTAAATCAGGTATAGCAGGCAGTAGTAATCTGTCAGTATGATTAGGTCTGAACATCCTTTCACTATCTGAAAGAGTTCCGAGTCCAGCCTCTTTAACTACCTGAATATCCGGATTTGTTTCTGTCTCCAGAGACTTGACATTTGTCTTCATGTAGTTTGCCATACACTGAACTACATCTATCGTTATAGGTTCCTGCTGACCTGTCGACTCTCTTGTATATAATATCTCAGCTTTCATCGAACCGATAAACTGGGCATAATCTCCACTCCATGGTTCAGCAGCTATCTCACATACAAGTTTTACATTCTTCTGTCTGTCAGAAATTCTATATATTTTAGAAAGCTCATTTGCAGTTCTTGCTTTCTGTCCGCCCGGCTTTATAGATTCAAGTTCATCGTGAAAATCAATGCCTATCCAGCCGATATCATTTATTACATATGATGTATAGCTTCCACCACTATTATCCTCAGAAACAGTGACTTTATCTATATTTAACTTATCAAAAGGTTCTGAATCATCTGAATTCTGTTCAGGGATAATTCTTATACCTTTCAACTCTCCGTAATTCTGGTTTGTCGCTACGGTAAAGTTTTCTGTATATCCGGCTCGGAAGCCATCACTTGTTATCTGCTGATTTGCAAGAACATACCCACTGTTACCATTCTTAAAGATAAGCTGGAAGTAAAAATAATTACTGGATCCGGAATCGCCATTACCTATGTCATGGTCAGAATCCTCCGCAACCTTTACTGCAACATTATATATCTTCCTCTTCTTGAAGAATCCCCAGTTTATCTGAGTCTGATCGTGAGTCATAGAATATCTTACATCAGAATACTTTGTCGTTCTTACATCTATATCAGTGGTATCGGTATCAAAGTTAATTCTATAAGATGACTGCGGTTTAAATGTTATGTCAGAATTGATAACAACCCCATCATCTTTTCTCTCATCCTCAGGAACCTCTTCCAGTACAGGATTCCCCTTTTCGTCTTCTATTATCTCGCCATTTTCATTTGTTTTATAGCGCATTTCCTTCTTCCTTTTGCCGGAATTATCAACAGTATTACCATCTTCATCGGTAATCTTGGATACTGTACCCTTAAGGCTGAAGATATTTACGCCTATACTATCTCTTTCTATCCAGAAATTAGAATCTGCACCAACTGACGAAATAGGTGTACAGTAAGCCGCTCTATGCTTATAGCTTTCAAGATAAGAAATCGTCAGGTTATGCATAGTCCAGGAGTCATCGCCAACATCTATATCTATACCTGTAAAATCCATCAGTCCTTCTGCATCTATTATAAATGAGATAGCACCTCCTGATACCAGACCTGATTCATTTATATAGTTTCCGCCTGTACTCGAAGGCCACATACCTAAGTACTTATTTGCAGCCTCTTTCATATGATATATCGGAGTATTATTATTGGTTCCCTGCAAATCCTTATACGCAAATCTGACACTAACATCGCTATTTGAACCTGCCCCCTTGATATCGCTTGTTTTCACCGTGACAAGAAACTTCTCAGCACCGGCTGAAGGCGCTATCAACTGAGCTCCAGGCTGATATGTAGACAGTTTGATAGTATCAATTCCGCCTGCTGCTATCTTTCTTCCATCCTCTTTTGTTGTAGTATAGTAAAGTAAAGGATTACCTTCATTTTCAAATACGTAATATAATGTAGCTCCGGATACTCTGTTACCGGTACTATCAGTTCCATCAAGAGTGTATGGCATACATCCACCCTTATATATAGACATACCGGATATGCTTATGCTGTCAGATACAGAGTCTGACAGTGCTTTCTTCATTTTTGAGGTTGTTGAACTTTCAGATAAATTACCAGCTGATAGAATTTCTCCTCTTGCCGTGCCACCTGTCATTATTTTTACATCACTAACAAATGTTGCAAATTCAGGAAGTACACCCTGAAATGCAATAGTATCTCCACGCTGTCCATATCCCAGTATAGTTTTCCCTCCCAATGCCTGTTTTGCCTGGGCATAGCTGTTAAGAACAAAAGGAAGCGTTACCTTTCTATTCCATCCGTGAATATCTTTATATTGAACCTCAAGTGCTATATCTTCAACTATTCCATTATCTCCGGATAATGGTGTCGCATCTGAATTAACAAAGCTCTCTATTCCTGCATCATAGACATCTGCCAAATCGATTCTGAAGGAATACATTGATTCCGGTCCTACAAAATTCTTTGTAACAGCTTTATCACCAGGATCAGTATGATTATTAAGTTCAAACTTTCCTGAATCATGAGGACCACCTATATAGATAACAGTATCCATACCGGCTCCATTAAGGGCAGCACTGGATTTTTTCACAGTATCAGCGATAAGAGTACCTGAAAAATCAAGGAACTGCTGACCTGAAATCATTCCATACTCTTCAAGTCCCTTATATTCATTAACCTTATATATAGAAATTCCTGTACAGTTATATGTTCCTCCTGCAAGATAAATATCAATACTTTCTACCTTGGCTATTTCAGCTTCAGTCTG